>QZJY01000039.1 GCA_003597995.1 Dehalococcoidia bacterium | reverse complement strand
AGCGCCAATTACTCCCCCACCGTCGCCGGCTATACCGCTTTGAAAAGAATCCCCGGCCGGCAAGAACAGGTGAAAAAAAGTCAGCATTACGATAAAAAGCCCTGCTGCTCCGTACATCACCAGGGACAGCCTGTGATCGCTCTGCCTGTGCAGAAGTCTAACCCCGGCCAGCACCAGCAAAACGGGAAACAGGTAGCGGCCTTTCCCAACCGCCACTTTTAAGACCTGATCAATAAACTCGTTAACAATACCGGCCGAAGGCGACAGCAAGCTGATCAAACCCAGTATACCCGCTGCTACCAGGCCAATACTGAGGAACTCAAATCTCATTTCCTCTTTCTGCTGTTTGGAAGCCTTCAACTTCAACCCTCCCAATAGTAATATACCACAAAAATTGCCAAACTCCTTGCCGCTTGCTATAAAAAAGCCCCGAAGTAATTTCTTCAGGGCTTCAATTCTTCAGGTTCTAACCAGAGCCAGGATAATTACCGCCACTCCGATTACCAGCCGGTACCATACAAAAATAGCAAAACTGCGTTCAGCGAGATATTTAAGAAGGAACTTAATAGATAAAAAACCTACCACTGCCGATGAAATAACCCCGGTTAGAAAAACAACATTAATCTCACCAGGCGCCAGATCTTTTAACTTGACAATCCCGGCGCCGATAATGATGGGCGTCGAAAGCAAAAAGGAAAACCGGGCTGCCGCCTCCCTGGTCATACCGCGAAAACGCCCGGCCGTCATCGTAACGCCGGAACGGGAAACGCCGGGAATAATGGCAAAAGCTTGAGATATGCCGACCAGAATGCTGTCTCCCAGAGTAATGCGATCCACATCCTTACAACTACTTGCCTTCGAGTCAACTAAATAGAGAACAATCCCCATTACAACCAACATGATTCCGATCAAAAGAGGCGTGCGAAAAACCGTCTCAGCCTGCTCCTCAAAAATATAGCCGAAAGCCGCACCGGGGACGGTAGCTGCCACCAGGTACCAGAAAAGAGTCTTTTCCCGGGTTTCCCGGCGCCTCAAACCACGGTCCAGGATGGCAAACCAGTCCCGCCAAAAATATGCCACCACCGCTACGAGGGTCCCCATATGTAAAGCCACATCAAAGGTCAGACCGGCATACTGCCACCCCAGCGCCCACGGTACAAGTACCAGATGAGCCGAACTGGAAATCGGTAAAAACTCTCCCAAACCCTGTACAATCCCCAAAACAAGCGCCTGAAGAACAGTCAAACAAAAACACTCCCCTACTCCACTACTCTGAAAATCGCTCCTTTTGTCATTGCGAGCCGTAGGCGAAGCAATCTCATTTGAACATTATACAAGTTTTCTTCAACTTAGGATAGTGCCGGGAGACAATTCCGGACGTAAAAAATCATAAGGATTGGTGCTCAGGAGTTTCACAACCTTTCGTTTCCCGCCCCCTACGTCTTCAACCAGCACCGTTACACCTTTATGGTCCAACTCCTGGTAGCAGGGATACTTGTTTTGGTCAAAACCTTCCAGGACCAGTTCCAGTTGCATAGGGGTATACAAAATCATACGTCATCCCTCTCTTTCTTGGCAGCATTGATCAGTTCTTTTAATTTTCTGACCGCGTCTCCAATCCCCCCCACGGCGTCAATCATCCCGACTTCTACCGCATCCTTACCGATCAGCACCGTCCCGATGTCTCTGGCCAGTTCCCCGGTGCGGAACATCAGTTCCCGAAACTTCTCCTCGCTGATGCGCGAGTGCTCCGTAACAAAACGCACCACCCGGTCCTGCATCTTGTCCAGGTATTCATATGTTTGAGGAACACCGATAACGAGACCGTTCAAACGGATCGGATGAATGGTCATGCTGGCGGTACTGGTAATAAAAGAAAATTTCGTTCCTACCGCTATAGGCACGCCGATGGTACCCATGACACTACCCTACGGCTGAAGGGGAAAGAACGCGGCGTGGCAGATATTTAAAAAGAAGCCAGGACTTTAAGCTCAATACGATATTCATCCTGATCTTTGCCACGTCCCACAAAATCGGCAATATCAACGTTATAGTGAATTTCAATCCTGTCGCGATGCAGGTAAACTTTATTTATTATGTGTGAAAGCATCTGTTTCTTACTGGCTACCGGCGCTTCTATGAAAAGCTTCAGCCACTGCGGCGCTTTCTTACTGAACATCTTCAACTGGTCTCTCTCGTATTTCACCAAATTGAATCCCGATTTCAACGAACTTATTTCTTTTTCCAGGCAATTGCAGTTGTTATTGTACTCCCTGACCTTAGCGGCCAAAAGTTCTTCAGGGTATATACTACCTTCGGGATTTGCAAAATAAATATCCAGGCGCACGACCCATTCGTTATAAATTTTCCTGTTCTTTTTCAATTCTGATTCAAGACCCTTGAGTTTTGTCGTCGCTCCGGCTAAATAATCCATCTGCCTTTGATCCACGTAATTCCTGAATTCCTTCGGATTTATCGCAGACAGAAAGGCTTCCAGTTCGCGAAGAAATATCTCATCAATTTTCTTCTGCGAGTAATTAGCCTGCCCCTTGCAGATCTTATCTCCTCCGCCTACTTTAGCATGAGTTACGCAGCGATAAAGTTTTTTCTTATAAACATACATACCGCCGCTTTCAAGCCGTTTTTTGTTTTTTGTACTCGTACCGACAAATCCCTTGCCGCAGTAGCCACAAACAAGAAAACCCGTTAACAGAGAGGAGCTTGTCATCGCCCGTGCAGGCGGCGCATCTCTTTGAACGCGGTTCCTGTTTGAATTGTTTTTTTGCATCCTGTCTATAATTCTAAGCCATCTATTCAAAGAGATAATGCTGTATTCGGGTATCGGTTTCGGGTTTCCCTTTTCATCTCTTGGCACAATGAAATTATTAATATCGTGGAAACCGGTTATTCTTACCCTGGAGTTAGGAGTGTTTCCGGGTTTTGTTCGCCCATACGCCGGTAGGCCGGCAATAATCGGATTTAATATAACGGACCTTACTCTGTCACCCGTCCACATTCTTCCCATTTTAGTTCTGTAACCTCTTTCGCTTAGTTCGTTTGCCACTCTTTTGCCGCCCATGCCTTCTTCGTATAGATCGCATATCAACTCCAGAACCGATTTTTCATATTCATCTATTTGAAGCGGTAAGCTATTCTTAATTTCACTTAATTTAAAACCGTAAGGCGGCCGTCCGCCGGACCAACGCCCGGCTTTCGCGTGCTCCCTCATGGAGTTGGAAACCCTGATGCTGGTATTTTTGCTCTCGGTCTCGGCCTGCCACCCTTCCACGAATCTGATAAGTTTATCGTACTGGTCCTCCACCTTGAGAAGTTTTCCCCCAGGCGCATCCGCCACTGCAATTACATCAACTCCCAGGTTGTGCAACTGCCAGAGCACCAGGGGATACTCAAAGCTTTTACGTGATAGCCTGTCCGCTTTAAAGACAAGCAATATTTTAAACTTGCCGGCCATAGCGTCGGCGAGAACCTGCTGAAGAATGTCTCTGTCATCTTTGCTAACTTTGTATGCCGACACGCCTTCTTCGATATACTCACGGTCGCTGGTAAGCAACCAACCCGGATGCTTTGAAACAAAGTCTCTGGCAACTGCAGCTTGTACGGGGATAGAGTCTTCTTCATCTTCTTTTAGTTGTTTGGTGGTTGAAACCCTGTATAGGGCCGCAACTGGAATAATATTGCTTTCGTCTTTCTCATTTTGTTTTATGGACACTAAACTACCACTCCTTACACAAAAAAGCAGCTATACTCTTTTTGAACGACTCCATGTGTAACCTGGAATCAGGCCCGGCGCTGAAAACGTTAACTACTCTCATATTACTCCTCTGATCTAACCTTGAAAATGTCTTTCTGTTTTCCGATTCTTCCTTATAATATTCAACGCCATTTATAAAAACCTTTTTTTGTTTTTGGGTCACCAAATCACCTCCTAACAAAGAATTGCTGTTATTTTTCCCCTGAAAGGGTTGTTTGTATGAAAGCCGCCCGGGGTTGCTCTCAGCGGCTGTGGTTCTTTGATACAGGCTTGCTTTTTTAGCGCCTGCGCGGGTGTTTTGTTTAAAAAAAGAAAACCCCCGGCTTTTACACCGGGGGTGGGATTGGTTTGTTTTTTGTCTTGCATGGTGGTCGAAGAAAGCAAACCAGTACAGGTAAACCAAATGGTCTGTACAAACTTGCTAAAGAAACAAAAAAAAGGACAGGAGTACATCCCCTGTCCTTTTCCTTCTCTATTTAACTCGCCTTGCCCAAGTTGGCGCAGCGGATAAATCCAGTTGCTTCACTTTCCGCGTTTTTTCTGTCTTTTTCTTGCGGATTCCTACGGTCGGAATCGAACTGAGCCTTGTTCAGGTTAATAACTACAGCCTTTCCCCGTAACGACGCAGGTAGCCCTCAATATACCGCTTCACCTGCTCTCGCGGCTTATAAATGCCGAAATGACCCTCACACAAAATATCGGAATTCAAAACCAGAAGCTTTTGCATAGATTGCTCCCATGCAACCGTATTCGAGCCCCAGGCAGGGTCAAACGGGCCGTGGATATCCTGCCCGAAAAGAATTCTTTTTTCTTCAACATCAACATAAAGAGAAACGCTCCCGATAGTGTGGCCGGGTGTGTGCAAACAATTAAGTTTGAGGATCCCTACATTCAGGACAACTTCTTCTTCTCTGATAACCACGTCCACTGCCACCGATTTGTACTTCACCCCGTAAATCCTTGCCGCAGTTAGTTCAATATTTTTCCCCTCAACTGCCGGAAGCTCTAGTTCATGGGCCACCACTTCGGCCATTAGCTTTTCTTGCAAGTAAGCCAATCCACCTATATGGTCGATGTGGCCGTGCGTCGCAACTACATACTTGACGGATGCAGGATTAAATCCAAATTGCTTGATGTTCTCTATCAAGTCATATACACTCCGGCCTGCTCCGCTGTCTATAACTGCAAGCTCGCTGCCGCCGTCAAGGAGATAAACGCAGCAATCCTCCGAAGCAGTGATCTCCGGGCCGCCTATCTGGTAAATACGGTCATGGACTTGAAACGGTTTCACCATGGATCCCCTTTCGTCATTGAACCATTTTCGAACTTTTTTCTAAAAATTATTCACAAAACCACAATCTTCTTAAAAGCTTCCGCTAATCTTCCCAGCCTGCTTTTCTGGGCTGGCGAAAGCTTTGCCGTCCACCTTTCAGGAATATTATCAAATCCCCAGTGAACTCCCGCGAGACCGCCTGTAACTGCCCCAACTGTATCAGCATCTCCGCCGAGATTAACAGCGCAAACCAGTGCTTCCTCGAAGTTTCCCTGATTTAAAAAACACCACACTGCGCAAGCCAGGGTATCTACTGTGTACCCGCCGGGGTTAAGTCTGCTTTCTGGCCATTCCCAGATATTTTTGAGCTTCTCCTGGACAACTCTTTGCGCTATTTCTGAAAAGCGTTCGGGAACCATTTTGAGAAACTCACCTGTTACTTTCTTCCATGCGGTTATCTTTTCACCAATTCCACTTAACAACTCCCTGGCGAAAAGACAATACAGGAAACAGGTCAACCCCGCTTCCGGATCCCAGTGCGTCATCCGAGCTATCTGCATACTCATCATGTATATGTCAGCGGCATCCCTATAAGCCAGAGCTACAGGAAGTGTGCGCATGAGCGCGCCGTTGCCTGCTGTGAGCATGCCGCCGTCATGAACGGCTTCAGCAGCTTTGTGCCAGTCTTTAAGCCTCTGGTAATTGACAAATGCGGCCTTGATCGTATTACCGATATCAGGCGGATTTGTTTTTAGCCACTCCAGGAATCTCTCGCCTATATACGGCACGGGATCATGAGGGCCGGCCAGAATCCCTTCGGCAACGGCAAGAGTCATTTCCGTATCGTCGGTCCAGTCGCCCGGCTTCAATTTCAACCAGCCTCCGCCGACGATTTCCTTTAACCTGCCATGCTTAAGTTTGATTTCTTTCGGGCTCATAAATTCCAAGGCAGCGCCAAAAGCATCGCCAACCGCTACTCCATACAAGCCGCCGCGAACTCGATCCAGGATCATCGCCTCCCGTATTCACAGAATAATTTACTGATCAATTCGTCTTTTTAGATGTTCTATTTTCCCTTTTCTCCCTTTAAATTTAGCAGTTGGTAAAAACCTTATCTAATTCTTCTTGCCGGATTTTATATTTACTTTGCGTGATATGTTCGAGGATCCACTTTTTGTTTAAGACCTTAACACCTTTTATTGGTTTATAGATTTTTACAAACGCATGTGTAAAAACGATCAACGGATTTACAAAAGGCATCCTCCCGGTTGAATCAGCCAATTGTTTTTTAAGCCAGAAACACTGGCTTAGCACCTGCTTTATAAAATCTTTTTCAAAAGAACCCATGCCCCGTAACAATTCTCCAGCACCAGATGCATTTACTTGCCCGCGATGGCTTTTCGTTTCTATTATAAATATACCTGTTGGGCCAACGACAACATGGTCTATATTCCCCATGGGACACGTTAAATCACTGAAAACAGCGTAACTTTTGGGAAGTTTCTGGAGTATCTCGGATATTTCCTCTTCGCTCTCCGCTCCTCTGATAGGCTGATCGATAGGATTATCTATTTCTTCTTTGGGAGAGATTACAAGAAATTTAAATACGAGAACCATCAATCCAATACCCGCTCCAAAGATAAACATGCCGGCAATTTTTACCGCCCACATATTTGATTGGATTAATCTGTTTCCGGATAAAGCCGAAATAAGCCCTATTATTAAAAATGCTATCAGGCATCCAAATATTCGAATCATTCTCTTCTTCGCCATTTCTCTTGCCCCGGCTCCTGCCTTCCCAATCTGTACAGGCACTTATCACAGCCCCCTCCACATAACTTTCCTTTAGTTTCGGCAAGTTTCTGCTATTTCCCTGTTTTGGAACTGGAAAAATATAATTTTCGATTAAAAGACATGGGAAACAGTGGTACATTAGAATATTCCCAACGCATTGCAGGATTCTGCTATAATGTGTCTAATGTATCAACTTGTTACCAGTTTTTTCTTCATTAAAGAAAGGGGTCATGTTTTCCAATGCAAAAAAGACTATTCGTTTTGTCTCTCGTCATACTATCGTTATTTTTTGCGTTCTCCGCAGCATCAGCCGACACAACTCCGACCGTTCTCCTGGACGGCCAGCAGCTTACTTTCGATGTTCCGCCCACAATCGAAAATAGTCGCACCCTGGTGCCGTTGCGGGTTATCTTTGAATCCCTCGGCGCCGCAGTTTCCTGGGATGAAACCACCAGAACCGTAACTGCTTCCAAAGACAGCACAGAGATTCGACTGGTCATCGGCGGCCAGGCGTTTAAAAACGGCATTCCGGTTGAAATAGACGTGCCGGCTAAAATAATAAGCGACCGGACAATGGTCCCGTTGCGCTTTGTAAGCGAGTCCCTGGGCTGCTATGTCCATTGGGACGGCGACACTAAAACAATTACAATCGCTTCCGCCGGCAGAACGATTAAAGTGCATTTCATCGACGTCGGCCAGGCCGACGCGATTTATATTCAACTCCCCAACCATAACGATATTCTGATCGACGGCGGCAACCGCAACGACGGCGGAACGGTGGTCGGTTACCTCCATAACCAGGGAGTTGACGATATTGAACTTTTGGTCGCCACTCACCCGCATGAAGACCACATCGGGGGGCTCCCGGCGGTTTCCGACAGTTTCGTCGTTGAAAACATCATCGACAGCGGCAAGACAGCGGCTACGGCGACGTTTAACAACTATAATATCAAGGCTGATTCCGAAGGTTGTGTCCGGGCAACGGGAAGCAACCAGGCATTTTCCTTCGGCGACGCAGATTTCCAGGTAATCAGCTCTCTGCAAAATTTATGGGATGACGTTAACGACTACTCGGTCGTCACCCGCCTCGACTGCGGGGACGTCGAGTTCCTTTTCACGGGCGACGCCGAAACCGCAAAGGAAATCGCTTTGATTGGGGACATAAGCGCGGAAATCCTGAAGGTTGGCCACCACGGGAGCTCTTCTTCCACTTCAACCGGATTTTTGACCAAGGTTAAACCGGAAACAGCCGTAATCAGCGTCGGCGCGGACAATAGTTACGGCCACCCGGCGGCAAGCACGCTGGAGCGGCTTCAGTCAGAAGGCATCCAGATATACCGGACGGATATCAACGGCACTGTGGTTATCAGCACCGACGGTAAAACGTATTCCGTTGCAACGGAAAAAGGCGGCGGGGCTCCAGTGACGTCGGTAGCGCCGGTGGCTGCTCCTGCGGCGGAGGACGGCCAGGGGATGTTCGTGGGAAGCGTTGAGTCGGACAAGTTCCATTATCCGGATTGCCGGTACGCAAAGCAGATTAACGAAGCCAACAGGATATGGTTTAAGGATAGGGCTGACGCCCTGGCGCACGAGTATCGGCCATGCGGGGTGTGCAAGCCTTAAGAAACAAAAAGGACAGGAGTATATCCCCTGTCCTTTTTGTTTCTCTATCCGGCCCGCCTCGCCCGGGTTGGCGCGGCAGGCAACTCCAACTGCCCCACTTCCTCCGCCGGCTTCATCCGCCGCCTTCTTCGCGGCCCGGCGTCCGGTCCGGGGTCTTCAACCAGTACGTCGCCGCCTGCCGTCCTGCTCCGCGCCTGGCGCGGTTTGCAGCCGAGCATCAGCAACGTCTGATTTGCCTCCGCGGTTATATCGTTTAAAACGGTTTTAACGTCGTCAACGTTTCTTCTGTCCGCGTTGGTCTCTGTGATGTTCTTAAGCTGGTTGAGGTAATTATCGACCTCTTCGTCGTTGGTGAAGTTAAGCGTTTCAACGCGTTCGATAAGCGATTTCAACCGTAAAATGTCTCCGGCGCTCAAGGAGCCATTTCTCTCCATGCTTTGCTTCGCGGCAGAGCACGACTCGTATACCAGGCTGTAGATGCGCCCCACCACCTCGCCGAGGAACCGGTCAACGTCCCGGCGGTGAGTCTCAACGACCTCCCGGTAGGTTTCTTTTATGGCCTCTTGTTTGTAGTTTTCCGCCATAAGAGATGTTTGCTTCTCCGCGTTGATGGCGCCGAGCGCGGCTTTTTCCTTTTCGCGGATTAGTTTTTCCCTCGCCCCAATTTCCAGCAGGGTGCTGGTCAGGGGGACGAAACTAAGCGAGAGGATAAAGTAAAAAGAGTCTTTGATTTCCTCTTTTGTTGGAAACATGCTCATTATATTTTTAACGAAGTGTTCCACGTATTCTTCGGGCGCGACGGCGTAACGGTCAAGGTTGATCAGCCGGTAGCTTTCACGAGCGGCATTTTTATATGCAGCCCTGGTTTCTTCTTTTAACGCGTCGTATTTTGCCAGTATCATGTCGCGCATGGTTAAATATTCAGCTTTGATTTTCTCCAGTTCCGTCTTCATCTCAGAGATGTTCTTCTCCGGGACGAAATAGCCCCATCTTGTTTGAAAGCCGTACTTTTCAACAACCCGCCGGCCTCTCCTTTCCAGGGTGTTCAGCGTTATTAAATATGCGTTGTCGATGAGGTACTTGTTCCCTAGAGAAATGTATCTTGACAAAAACTCCTTGTGATCCGGGTTGTCGGGATTTAATCCGAGGTCGTCTTCATTTAACTGTCTTATAAATCTCATACGCCCGACATGGACTTCCGCCAGCAGGCCCTCTTGGGCCATTTTAGTTACCAACACGTCCTTTCGGACGGCTATCTCGTTCTGCTCCAGACCGAGCCTTTCGGCGATGCCGGCGCGTTGCTCGCGAATATCTTCCGACGCGCCGAATTCTGAGATCAGCCGGTCGATATATTCATCCAGGTTTTTGTTTTTCGGCATGATTTAAGCGCCCCCCCGGAAGAGAGGCGCTTCACCTCCTTTTGTTTAGTCGCTGGCTCTAACGGTCCAAATCCAAGATGTTTCCGGCTACTAACTTGCGCACCGGAAATCGCACTACCGGACCATACTCAACGTCTTTGCCAAGAACGGCGACGCCGGCGGGGCACAACTCAAGCGCATCGAAAAGGCCGAAGTCGCGGTCACAGATGGTTGCCTTGACGGTTTTGCCTTGAGCATCCATACAGACGTTGATTAAATGGAATTGACGCATGTTTCGTCCTCCTTTTTCTAAACCGCCCGCCTCTTGCGGGTGTAATCCACGTCGCTATCGGCATCGGCCGCTTTACTCCGCTCCTTCAGCACCGTTCTGTATCTCGGCGGCAGTAGGTCGGCGTCGTTGCACTCCGCCACAGCCAGTGCCGTCATCCTTTCAATGTCCTGCGTGGTCGGAAAGTACCGGTCCAGCGCCGCCGCCATGTGGCCGTCGGCCAAAGTTTGACCTTCCGCCACCTCGCAGGCTTTCAGGACGAGTGCTTCCAGCTCGGCCCCGGTCCATCCCTCGGTGGCCTCAACCACTGTGTTGATATCCTTTACCCAGTTTTCCGGGTTATATTTTTTGAGGAGCACCTTCAGGATGGATTCCCTTTCAACATTATCCGGCGCGAGCACCGGGATTTTCTTGTCGAACCGCCCGGGCCGCTTCAGGGCTGCATCAATCAAGTCGGAGCGGTTGCTGATTCCCATAAAGACAATCTTCCCGCGCCTGCTGTCATCTGACATGAATTCCAAAAGCCTTTGCAGTATTCTATTGGATACCCCGGAGTCTCCGGAACCGGAGCGGCTCAAACCGCTTTGATCGAGCTCGTCCATGATGACAATCGTGGGGGCCATCGCCTGAATACACTCCAGTGTCCTCTCCAGATTTTTCTCGCTTGTCCCGACGTAAGAACCGAGCAATTTTCCCACGTTGAAGCTGCAACAGTTCATCCCGCTTTCTTTGGCCACCGCCTTCGCCAGCACGGTTTTGCCGGTGCCGGCCGGCCCCAATAAAAGCGCGCCCATCGGGACATAAGCCGTCCGGTTTTCCTTCATTGGCTGGATGATGTTTTTGAGAAAATATTGCTTTATATAATCCATCCCCCCGATGTCGTTAAAACCCACAGTCGGCTCGATTATTTCGAGTACATCGGCGAACTCGGACCGGATGATCTCGTTTTTCCTTTCTTTCACCAATTCGTCGTTTACCGGGACATCGCTCAAGTCGGCCCGGAGGAAGATATCCTCAATATGGACTCTCTTTAACCCCGCCGTCTTTGCGGCCAGTCTTTCTTCGTCAACCTGCCATCCGCGCGCGGCGGCCAGTTTCTTGATAAACTCCAGCCGCTCTTCGCGGTCCGGATAGGGCACTTTCACCGCCTCTATCCGGGACGAAGCGCGGCGCAGGTTCATGTGCAGTTCGCTGATGTTTTCGACGAGCAGGAATACCGGCGGGCCGGCGCTGATAAACTCCTTTTCCCGCGCCCACCTGGTCACTGTCACCAATATGTTCCTGTCGTCCGGCGACATCACTGCGATGTCGGTATTCGGACATATCGTTTCAGCGTTTTCAACGATTAAAGCGGTTACCGGCCCCGATTCGTCAGCAGCCGCAAGCGTGCGCTCTATTAGGGGCAAAGCCTGCCCCGGCGCGGCCGGCAGCTGTACATCGTCTTGCGCGGCCTGCCCCCTTGCCTGCTGGAGAGCGGCCAGGGCGCCGGAAGCCGCTTGTTTCATGTTGAGCATCTCAAGGAATTTATCCTTGTGCGCCGGTATCGGGAACGTTATTCCTTTTGACCGGTTGTACGATATTACGATACTCCGCTTAGCGATTAAGCCGGTGCTCAGCAGAATATCTTTAACGTATTTGCCCGGCTCGACCAGATCGTCAACGTTTCCATACAGGATAAAAACATGGGCGATGCCGGCCTCCCACTTTTGAACAACCTCCTTCAGCCACGCGGGTATACTACACACCTGTCTGCACCTCCTTGTGTATGTGAAGGTGTTCTTCGTCGTGGCGGTGCTGCTCGATTTTTACGTCTTCTACGTTTAACCCTTTTGCCTGGAGTTGCTGTAGAAAGGCTGTGATTTTTTCAGTTCCGCTGGCGAATGTGCCTTCGCGGGTTATTATCGAGACATCGCCGTTTGGAGAGATTACGATTTCTGCAAGCATTATTTATGCCCCCTTTGGCTTGTTTGGCATTTCATAATCAAATCCCAGCGCAGATACCTCTGAATTTATTCAGGGGAGGAGCGCCGGTTCTGCCTCCTTTCTGGGAATAAACGTTATACCCTTACCCCTTTCGACTATCTGTAGCCGGTCGGGAATAATATTAACCAACCTTTGGCCGGTTTTTAGAACGCGGGCGTTCAGCTTGCCGTTGGAAAGCAAGGTGTCCACCCTTATCAACTGGTTAGTTTTCTTGTCCCGGCAGAGGTCGCCGCGCTTGATGCCGGAGATGCTCTGCCACGGATGCCGGTATCGTTTGAATACCCCGCCTTTCCTGGGCTCCGAAAAGTATTGTTGTCTTACCGCCCTTTGACGGGGCCGAATCTCCATTGGATTTAGTCCGGGGGGAATATAAAGAACGGAAAGATGGGCCGTCCCCATGGATATCGCGTCATTGATGTGGCTCTTGGACAGGTTCCACCGCTCCCGTTCCTGTTTCGTCCACCAACCTTCTTGAGCACAGACTTCGGGAGCAAACCTCCTTACCTGGGACACGATGTAGTTTTTGGCCGCGTTGATAAATGCCGCGCCTTTTAACTCCCTGCCGGGAGTCAAGTTTAGTTTGAGCTTACCCATGGTTGCCAGGCGATGACACTTTTTACACAAACCCACCAGGTTGTCCGGGTTGTCGGCGCCGCCTTTGACTCTTTGCTTCAGGTGGTGGACTTCTTCGATTTCTGCTCCGCAATTAACACATCTTCTGTCGCGGGCCTTAATATATGCTTTTGTATTCTTAAAACCTTTTTGGCGGCCGTTCTGATAGCCTTCGGGTTTTACGTCCGGGTTCTGCATTTTGTGGGCGTCGAAACTGCCCACTTCGATAATTGCCCTGGTTACCGGCGCGTATCTGGCCAATACCTTCAGGACGTTAACCTGCGCGTCGGCCCTCGCTTTAATTGTCGGCGGAAGCCAGCCTTCCGGGCGACGCCGGTTGTCGAAACGAGGGGCGCGATACCTGATGCGGTAGCGCCTGGCCCTCCTCCTCTGCCGGCGCACTACCATTACCTGGCCTTTGGTAGGCTGGTTGACATAACGCCGGTGGATGATCTCGCCCCGGAAAGTAATTTTACCGTTGGACTGTAAAGCAACGCCGCCTCTTTTGAAACCGGCGTCCAGCTTGGCGGCAATCGGCTGCGTGTACTCCGGGGCATGGTAGTTCAGTTGAATAACAAATGCCGTTATCATTTAAAACAAATACGTACACGGTACGTTAAGCCTCCTTCCCTTTCGGGAGTGTGAAATGCTGCCTTGTCCATGTTAGCGGCCGGTACACCCGCCGGGCCGTTTCGCCCTTGCTCTCACAGTTGTCTGCATCCGGCGGTTGCAGGGTCCGAGACTGGCGCAACATCCTGAAGTGCGTTCTTGAACCCTACCGCCAACGGAGGGCTAACTGTAGCCTTGCGGCATCTTGTTGCCCTAAGACTGGAAAACCTGACCTGCCTGCAAACAGGCAGGCCCGCCGCTAAAATGAGAAGGCGCAGGATTAATGCCTACATGCTTCCCACTTTAGTGGGGAGTGGTTGACATTTGCCATATACTTTAACCCTCCTTAAAGGTTTAAAGGTTAACCCTCAGAACCACATAACCGCCCACGCTCTGCTGTTCCAATACCTGGCAGGTGGAAGCGATTTCCGCGGCTATTTTCTCCTGCGCTAAAATGCCGGTTATTTCCCGCACTGCGTTTTTCACGCCGTCTACAATATATTGCGGAGCGTTAACCCCGCGGACTACAGCAGCGCCGGCGTCGTTATCGATTCTCAGCGTGTAACCGTTAATACTTATAGTTTTTTCGGACAGCACATGCGCTTCGTACTTTAAGTTACGGTAAAAGTTTACAACCGCTTGAAGCGTTTCAGCGGTTATTTCGATTCCCTCGGGCAGCGCGACTTTCGCGGTCAGCACTGCTATTCCGTCGCACGGCATTCACGATACCCCCTTTTGGAGCAGATCAAATTGAACCACCCAAACCAAACAATTGTTGTCCCATCTGTATTCTTTATTAATCGAATCCCACAGATAGGCAAAACTGCAAATATAATTTGTGCTATTCCCGGGTTGCGCCGGCCACCATTCGACCCCTTCCGCCCTGGCATCCTCTTCTGAAATATCTTGTAACCGCTCCACTCTGATGTCTTTTACCGTGAGAAACAGACGGGCGGCCTCGCGGGGCATATGGATAGCGGGTTTCCATTTTACGCCGTATTGTTTACGAATTACATCACCATCGCTTCCGGGAATATTGTCTGCCCCGTAAGCAAAACAAAACGGTTTGTCAGTGCGAGGGTCATTTCCAAAACCCATACCGCGCAGGTCTGCCCATTTCTCCCGCACCCAAAGGAGATCACCTGGCCGGCCGTAGGGACACTTGCGCCAACGCACGTCATCCTCATATAGACGATAATGATGCGCAAAGCGCACGGCCAACCCGTCGTCACCCAAATCAATTAATTTGTAATCTAAATGGTAGCCAGGCAATGACTCCCAATGGTGCTTGGTTGGCTGCGGCTTCACCACCCGCCGCGTTTGGGTCTTATGCCCGCGCAAGATATCTCTAACCATTTCGGACGAGAATATGATTGGTTTCATTCGCGCGACACCCCTTTCTGCAGGCCGCCTTTCTTAATTTTGCACGGCGGTTGATTGCGATGCGGGTTTCTGGCTTGCGTGGCCAGAAGGCGCGCGGCAATTTGATTTTCTTTGTTTTTGCCATAAGGAGATTTCTCCTTTCTCGAAGTTGTTTTCCTGGTTTTCAGCAGCGCTTTCACCGTTTTTGTGACCGGCGATACCGTAACCGAGAAAACGCAGGGCTTGCAACACAGCGACCCGCTGGGCTTCCTCGATTCTTCTGCCGCGCAGAGACGCGTAGGCTTGCGATTGCCCGCGGGCGGTTTCCACATTTACCCTGATGAGGTCTTCATCGCCGGGGCCTTTGCCCCATTCGAGCGTTGTCCTGTGGCCGCCGTCGCGCACCACGTCTTCAATCAAGGCGCGCCAGTCGTTTTGTTCGGTTGTCTGTTTGGTTGAAGGATTCTTGAACAACCTGTCAACCAGATCTCTCAGTTTTGTGCTCATTTTTAAGTACCTCCTTTTTTTGAGCGGACATTGCTTTAATCGCCCGCATAAATCGTTTTTATTTAAAAAAGAAAAAACCCGGTTGAACCGGGTAAACGGTTTGAACCGGGTTTTTGTGTTTCTCAGCATTTCGAGTAGTTGCACACCTGACAGTGGTCGCAGCCGCTTTCATGTACAAGAGCAGCCGAGCCGCATTCCGGACAGATATCCAGATGACAGTCGCCGGACTGTACCGTTTGCTCATTTTCCACGCCCAGAAAATGCTTGTTCATCACCTGGCCGATAGCATCGGGAAGAGAGCGCACTCTGTTCCCCCCGAAGCCTATACTAGACCTGCCGCCGATACCCATCAATTGCTTCACCACGTACCAAAGCGGCGTCCCCGACCTCAAGGCAACCGATGTCATACGGCAAATAGCCTCCACATCGGCGTTTATATCCGAACCGGCGTGACCTACCTGACCAAACACTTCCACTGGTTTGTCTTCGTCGTCTGTGACAATAGTTAACTGCAGTTCGCCGACGGGCGTCTCTACATAAAACCTTCTCGCCGGCGCATCGTCCGGCAGTTTGATCGGGAGCAGATTACCCCATTCGCCTTGAACCTTGCGGCCGGACATATAGAACCCTTTTTTCTCGCGCCCGGATGTGGTCGTCAACACCTGTTCGCCGCGGCAACCGTCGCGAAAAACGGTTACGCCTTTACAACCCAACCTCCACGCTTCAGCATAGATTTCCATAACGTCCTCTATGGAAGCGCTCGACGGCAAGTTCACGGTCTTGGACACACCGCTGTGGACATGTTTCTGCGCTCCCGCCTGCATAAGCAGGTGGTCACGCCAATGGATTTCATGGGCGCCCCGGAATACCTCTTTCCATTTCGGAGGCACTTCTTCTACATCAAGGACGCTGCCGCGTTCAATTATTTTTTCTACTAACTCCTTCGTAAAAAAACCTTCCTGTTTGGCTATTTCCACAAATTTCGGGTGTATATATTTCAGCACATGACCTTCATTCGTGGTTCTCGTGAAGGCTACGGCAAATATCGGCTCTATGCCGCCGCTGACATCCAGAAGCGTCGACAGCGTCCCGGTGGGCGCTATTGAAGTTAAAGCGGCGTTGCGTACAGGCTCGTTTATCTGCTCCCATACCGACCCGGGGTATAGAGGAAATGTTCCGCGCCACTCCGCCAATTTCATGCTTTCTTCCTTAGCAGCAGATTGAATGATTGACAGCGACTGTCCAAGTATTACTCTTGCGCCATCAGAACCATAAGGAAGGCCAGCTTCAACCAAGAGTTCCGCAACTCCCATTACCCCCAAGCCGATATTCATAGTCTTCCGAACTATAGCTTCGATTTCCTGCGTTGGGTACTGGCTTCCTTCAATAACGTTGTTCAGGAACCTGAACGTTGTTCAGGAACCTGGTTGCTGTCATTGCGTCCTGATAAAGATCGTTTTTAAGCAGGAGATGATTATTTTTATCCCAGTACATACTCAGGTTTATCGACCCCAGGTTGCACGCGTTGTTCGGGTGCAACGGCTGCTCACCACATGGATTGGTTGCGGTTATCGGACCCAACGACGGGATCATGTTGTCCTGGTTAATCTGGTCGTAAAACAACAGACCGGGATTGCCTCTCTGCCAGGCGCGGGTTGCGATCTTTTTCAGCAATTCTGAAGCGTCGAACGCGCCCGGACTACTCATGTTACGCGGGTTGATATAGAACATGTTGGAATCGACGTCCGCTTTCAAGGCTTTTTTCATAAATACGTCGTCTACCATAACGGATGTGTTGGCATTTTTAAACTCTGTTTTTATAAATTCTTCAACATCCGGGTGGCATACATCAAGAGAGAACATCCACGCCCCGCGTCTTACCCCGCCCTGCTTTATTTCTTCAGCAGCGGCGTCAAAAACATGCATAAAGCCTACCGGGCCGGACGATTTTCCGCCTGTTGACGATATTAAGTCGTCTTTGGGCCTCAATTGGCCGAAGTTCGCTCCCACGCCGCCGCCGAATTGCTGGATCAGAGCGGCGGTTTTTAGAGCAGAAAATATTTGCTCCATGCTATCTTCGATGGGTATTACAAAACAAGCCGCCCTGGATAGTTTTTTGCTGCGCCCGATGTTGCGGAGAGTGGGAGAGTTGGGTAGAAATTTTTTGTTAATCATCAAATTATAAAATCGTTCGGTGACGGTTTCAACCGTATTATTCGAGGCTCCGTATTTGATTTCCGCTTGCGCTATAATGCTGGCAACGGTGTGTAGTCTTTGCTCGGGCGTCTCATTTTCAGCAAGGTATCTCTGCCATACTTTCAGCGCGTTTTTTGACCAGGTCATTTTTTAGCCTCCTTTTGATTAAATATGGACAACAGGAAACAAGCGCCGGCGTAACAGCCTGCGCCCGTTTCCTGGAGTTTTGGTATTTTTACAAATTGTCTGCCGCCGCCATCCTCCTGGCAGTAACATGCAGCCATCTCTGGAGCACTTCAAACGGGGCGTCTTGTGACAAAGCGGCCGCTTTTTGGGATGCTTCAAAATGTTTGTCCAACTCCCCGGCAATTTCGGGTGGAGTGCTTTCAAGAAGGTAAACCGCAAGAAGTTCCGTAGCTTTTGCCCAGTGATAAGCGGCGATAAGACGGAAAGCTATAGTTCGCTTAACGCCGCCGTCAAATGCGGATAAGAATTTTTCTTCGTACTTGGATTGATCCTTGCGAAGCCCGGCAATGATTTCTCGAACATGATTCAGATCGTCCCGGCTCTTCTTGCGTATTAATTTAATCCAACAATCGAAAATTTTAAACAGCAGACGGCGGTCCCATTTTGCATCAGCAACAGACGGTGCGGCCAGATGTTCTACGTGCTCTGCCATCCACCGTCGTAAGTCTTCCTGGCAACCGCCGCAATACGCCAATGCGGCCAGGTGGAGGATATGGAAGATGCGTTGCTCATCCGGCGATGGAACCGGCAATAGACAGCGCAATTCAAACGCGCGCCGGGCGCCGGCATAACACTGTTCACGCAGTTCTTTGCTCCCGTCTGGATTGAGAACTGCCTCAATGCCTTCAATAGCAGCTATTTCATAAGCCATCGAAAGGCGATCCAGGATTTCATCATCTTCCGATTGTTCCTGAAAGTCGAGTGTCAGGAGGGTGGCTGAACGAACCAATCTGTCTTTGGCCGCGTTTAAACAGTTATCACGTTTAGAGCGTCCGACAGCTAATACTGCCCAATGGTTGTCTACTTTTTGGAGCGCTT
>QZJY01000038.1 GCA_003597995.1 Dehalococcoidia bacterium | reverse complement strand
TTCAAAAGAGCTTTTTCAGGCAATGATCAGTCTTGCAAGATGCTGGCCGAAAACCGTTTCAAGAGAAATATGGCACATCCAAATTAAAGGCACTGCTCTTTAAGCAATTTAATCTTCGGGCATAGATACCTTGATGAACTTAAGTTGATACTCAATCCTTTTGATGACCTCTAAGGCTTCTTGGAGAATCATATTTTTTCGCGCCATCATGTCGATAATTTCTCCAGCCACCTCGTTAACAACACCGTGGCGAATATAGAAGTCCAACTCGTCTTTTTGCAACAATACCACCTCCTCTTTTTTATCCTGGATAAAAAAGAGCCGAAACCGGCTCCTTCTCCTAAAAACTTCACCCTTGCGGCGCCGGATAATCCCCCTTTGCATCCGGCCCCTCCCGCCCCGGCCTTAGCCGGTCTACCTCCGTAGGGTGAAATTCTCACTCTGCCCTCTACCTGCACCACCAGAAATCCCTCGCTTCGCCCGGGAAGTTTATAGTAATCATAGGCTCGCCCTCCGCAGTGTCTATCCTTTGCCGATAGTCCGCCAGATACTCGTCGTCCGCTTTTTCGATTAAGCCGTCAGTTCCCGAGTACCAGGGGTTCAGATATGACAGGTTGTGAACTTCTACGCTTTTATAGTCGTAGCCGAGGTATTTGTCCACATAGTTCCAATCTCCATCTATTCTATATTTTACGCGCACCCCTGTTTTCGCTATTACTGGGTATTTGAACGCATCGTCAATATCGCCAGGCTTTATTACTTCCAGCCTCGCCCAGCCGATTTGAGGCTCTTCAAAAGTATCGACAAGGTTGTCAACCGCGCAGTTAGGCGATGAGGCCGTCTCTCCGGCGTTGTACACGACTTTCGTTTCCTGCGGCGCCAGCTCAATCGGCAGCGAAACGCTTACCTTATAGCCCGTGGGCGGCAGATACATGTCAACGTAGTCGCCGCTCCATCCGTATTTTTTCCATTTAACCGGGTAATCCGAGTCAGGATTAACCGCTTTTATTACTGCGCTGAAGGTTATGTCCGTTTTCCAGGCTGTACTCTCTCCATACGGCGGCTCAAAAGGAGGATTGGTTGTGTCTTGATCAGTAGACGTTACGTTCCACTTGTTTTCCGTATTGTCGTACTTATAGTTTGTGACCCTATAATACACGTGATAACGATCTCGTCGTGTTTCTTCGACATTTGTCGCTGTCCCCGAGATAACATCTACCCCAGCCTCAAAATACGGCCTTTTCATCTGTGAGTGCCAGACTATAAACCCCGGCTTGACCTCTTTCTCCAACTCGCCTACATCTTCTCCCTCAGTTTCTCCCTCAAACGTCCACCATTCAACGAAGGCCGGTTTCGCTTTGACCACCGGTACATTCGCAGGCTTCCACTTGGGGGGATAGAGTTCACTTGTGCGCTCAATGCCGCCCTCGTCCCACGTTTTAACCTTCTGCGGGTTTAAGTCTCCAAATACCTTCTCTCTATAGTCCAGCAGCGACGGCCCCTGCTTCTCGAACGAGTGAGCGTCGGCATAGTCTTCAAGATAAGCGTACATCGGGTAGAGCTTCCAATAGTTTATACCGTCAATTGTTTCTGAATGGTCACCCGTTAACCGGGGAAGCGCGCTTAAACCCGTAAACGTTCTGGCGGTGAAAAAGTCTGCGAGCTTCTGTTTGGCCACGTCCGTGGCTTCGTTACCATCGGGTGACAACCAGGAGACCTCCCAAATACCTTTATTGAAACGTATTGCTCCGTTAAACCTCCAGTCGTGATATTTCCAATCAGCGTAATATCTTCCGTTGGCCCGCACACGGTACTCGAATGGGATGCCTCCGCTCAAATCAACCGGTTCGGGAACCCATCCTCCATCGTCGCTAAATTCTATAAACCCCCAGCTCGGCTTTAGGTTATCCGGCAGCTCCGGGTCCTGGTTTTCCTTTGTCTGCGCCCCGAAGTCAGCCAAAGAGTAAGACGTGCAGGAGTCGCCGTTCCAGATCTGGTCATAGGATAAAGAGCCCGGTTCGTCCACATCTTCTGCTTCATCATACGGAAAACCTCTGCTAACCAGAAGGATCTTGGTTTCGTATCCCTTTAAAAGTATTTCCTTTTCTTTGTATTTCCTTGTTTGGTAATGATAACTGCCGCCGTCTATGAACTTATAGAGATTTGCCCACGCCTTCGCCTTAACCGGAAAGCCGTTCGGGTTAGTCATGGCCGCCGCTATCAGCCAGTAGTCGGGGTCGCTGCCCGGAAGCAGGCGTGCGAATGAGTAGTCCCCCGGCCACTGCGCGCTGCCCCTGCCGATCCTGAAGTACTCGCCGTCTTCGTCGAAGTATGGCTTTGTGGTCACGCAAACGTTGGGGGCAAACAGCGATTCAACCTTTACCGGTTCTATCTTTTTCACCGTGTCGTAATCAATCTCTTCCTTTTCCTCATAGCCCTTGAGTATCTTAACCTTCTTTTTTTCCGTCTTACCCTGCGGTATGTAGGCTTTCAGCGGTTCTCCGGTATCGGGGTCGCAGACGATGAACATAACCCCCGCCTGGCCGGCGTCCTCCCAGTAGCCGTAAACCTGTATCTCCACCATGTCGCCTTTTTCGTCGTACACTTTTATCGTTTCCCAGTGTAAATCGTTAGAATCGGCAACTGCTGCCGAGTGGGTCAATAAAATAGCGACGGTTAATAGTAACAACAGCAATACTACTTTGCGCATTTTTCATTCTCCTTTCATTTTTTTTCTTTGTTTTGCAAATACATCAAGGAGCCTTCTCCAATTTCGTCTTTCCAACTAAAGCTCCACCGCGGTATCAATTGATGTAGCCAATACGCTTCTCCAGCATTTTGCTCTTCGTTCCACATCTGTTCTTTTGCGACCCATAGCGGCAAAAGCGGAAGCAGTCCAAGGATTAGCAGGAAAATCAGGACCTTCTCCAGAATGGAATAGTGTAATAGAACCCAAGCATAGACAAGCGTTACTCCCAACACAGGCAAGATTAGGGTGAAAAGGCGTCCGGAAAAATATAAAAAACGGTTTGGTATTATAAGATATCCGCTGAGACTGGAGCCGAAAGTTTTATCCTTATTACAGAAACAACCCCCTTCAGATTTTTTTAATTGGCTGGCGTACCAGGCCGGCCACCGTCGCGAAATCTTGGCAACTGCTTTTTGCCATGAAAAACCAAAGATGATGCTGAACATTTGTATAACGACTATCATTGATAATGAGCGTACAAACAATAAAAAGGTATAGTAAGCGACATAAATATTCTCAGGTCTTTTAAAAAGAAGGGGAAGGCCATAACAGAGAAGGAAAAGCCATGCGGCACAAACAAAGATAACGGCGCAGGATTCTTGGAAGACAACTCTGGGTTTGACAGCCGGCGCGTTTCTGCTCCACACCCAAAGAACCGCTGGAACTGTGTGATCGCTACCCCCTTGAATAACACAATCCCTCTTGTTAGAAGTTTTTTGTTCGCAGGTCTGGTATATGGAACCGGCGCTTTTTTCATCGGTATCCTTATTTACGGAGTCTGCAGACTGCTTACCCTGGTCTTTTTCCTGGAGAACCTCCCCTTTCTGGAGTGCCTGACCATCTCTGCCGCAGTGGTTGGTTTCATCAGCACTGTTTACATTTGGAACTCTATAAGAATTGGCGCTGCCAGTTTCGCCTTCAACCACGGGAAAGGCAGGTGGAGCGTTCATCTCGGATTTCTTTCCTGTCTTATATACGATAAACTCGATTACAGACGCAAGTATTTGAATGAAGAATTTGCCTCTATCATAGAAACTCTCCTGAGCTTTCCATCTGTAAAAAAGATTGTTGTTAAAACTTGGCTGCTCGAAAACCCTGACAATTTTGAGCCAAAACCCAAAGAAAAGAAACTTCTCTCGCGCCGAAGCGCCGCCTTTTCCGCGATTTCCGCCGCTGCTTGCGGGATAATCGCAAGTCTTGTTTTTTTGAAGAGGCCTAATATAAAGCCTCTCCGTTCCCCCTGGTATGAACTGACGTGGGTCGCTCAAAACAGGGTAATCGCACAAAAATAACAAGATGGGGAAGGAGACAAAAAAAACCAGCAGCACTACAGACGCAAGTGTAATGATCATTTTCTCCCTCCTTTCGTCATAAAAACGCCCGCCGCTTTTTCCCCAGCGGGCGTTGTTTTCTCCGCCAAAAAACTCCGGCGCGGGATCCCTTGCCTTCAGGCGTGGGGATGGTTGACTATACTCTACCTAATTCTGATTCGGAACCAGCCGCAGCCTCTTCTTAACCGGCGGCGCCTTCTCAATCGGCACCGGGATATAATATTCCACCTTTTCTTCAATCTCTCTTTCCTCGTACACCGGCGTGCGCACCGTCTTCACCGGCCAGTAATACAGCGGCCAGCTTATATCCAAATTCAGCGGCTGGTACGGCGGCATGTCATCTACGCCAACAGCCATGTACCTCTTATTGTCGTCGTAGGTGGATTCCTCTTCGTCCTCAAAGAGCTCCCTATCCCAGGAGGCACCGTCGCCGCTCTTATAGGCTATCGAGGCAGTCAGAGTGACCTGGTCCGACGAGCCGGGGCTCCAGCCCCACTCCATGGTCTTCGTCCCCTTGGCGGGCATGACGTACCACACGTCGTCGCCGGCCTTGACGTGCCAGCCGTAATCGTTTTTCTCGTATAAACGCATTTTAACGTCGCCCTCGAAGTCGAAAGTGGACGTGAAAACCGCTTTTGCGGTATAGTTTTTGCCCTGGACAACTTGCGTCACCGAATTACCGTTTTCATCGAACACCTGCAGGTCGGTGCAGGCCAGGTTGTCGGTTTTGGGCGGTTCGGGCGGCGAGGGCGGATCGGGATTATCCTCCCGTTCTTTGTCCTTGCTGAATCCCATCAGGGCCATCTTCTGGACGTTGTCCGCATAGTTGGTCTCCGGCGCTCCATTGCCGCCGAAGATTTTCTTGCCTCCGCTGTTCCGCCAGTCGGAGACCAGGTTCTGGTTGACCCAACCGCCCTGGTGGTATATGTTGGCGGTGGCGATGACCTCGTACTCGGGCGCCTCGCCTCCCGGCGGCCCTACCGGCACGGGTACTTCGAACTCATTGGTCACATAGATCGCCTGCGGGCCTTCCGTGTCCCAGCCCCTGCCGTAGCCGCGCAGCTTAGACAGGGTTGGGTAAAAGTCCAGCAGCATCGGCTCTTTGCCTTTCTCCTGGATGTAAGCGCGCAGGTGGACGTCCCGCGCGTCGAAGGGCATCTCATTCCACAGGCTCACCGTGAAGCGGTCTTTCTCGCCGGGCGTTTTGGCCATGTAAGTGCGCTTCAAGTCCGCCAGCATGACGTTGTAATTCTGGGCCACGACCACGTCTCCGTAGCCGCCGGTTTTGTTCAGCGGGGAGACGAGCATCACGCCGGCCCAGTCGGTTAAGCCCCACCAGCCGACTTCGCCGGGGGTGGAGGTCGTGTTGCCGTCCATGTCGGTGTAGGTTATGGGGCCGGCGGATTTCTTATAGACGAACTTGTTGTCGCGGTCGCGCCAGCCCACGTCGGCGGGTCTGGATGACGAACCGTCGCCAGCTTTAACGCGCTGCGGGTCGGCGGGGGTGGCTTTATCGCTCAGAGGCTCATGATCAGCAGTATACCCGTCCCCCTTCGTCCTGGTGACGTTTACCTCCAGCTTGTACATGTCCGCGGCCCGGTTCCACGCTTTGCTGCCCACCTCGTCCTTCCAGCCGCCGGGCCGGTCGCTTAAGTCGTAGTACCTGCCGCCGCCGACGAACGGCCAGTTCAACGGGTCGAAGTAGGAATCCTTGAGCGTTTTGGAAACTTCGTCCGCAGGTACGGCGGCTTGGCCGGTGTCGTAGTAGTCCGCGGGGTTGTCGAACTTGTGGTCGAATGACGGCACGTACATGGTGTCGATGGTGCGCACCGCTTCGGCTCCGCCGCCGAGCTTGATCTTGTAGCCGAATTTGGCCCAGGTCATGTAGGCGTATTTACGGGGGAGGCCGTCGTAGTCGTATTCGGCGGGGGTGTTATATGTACTCTTCGACCATGTTTTTTGGTTTTCTGTCAATTTCTTCTCTGCAAACGCCGCGACCGCCCCCATGACCAGGAATACACCTATTACAATCAGCAACGGCCTGGGGAAGTTCCTTATTCTGTTTTTAAGTCTTGTAAACATAATTTACTGGTCAACTCCTTTCGTGAATTTTTTTTAAAGATGTAAATATTCACTTGTCTACCCGATATCTGAACCACCTCCTGAAAAACAAAAGCAGGACTTTCGTCCCACTTAAAAACTATTTTTTAAAAATCACAAGGAATAATATACACCTCGCGCTATTTAATTGCTAAATATTTTTCTCCTTACTCTATATTATAAAAAAACCACTTTCCGTCTACCATTGTCATTTTTAATTCCCAGTCTATACCGGCTTTTCCACTTGTCACTTGTACTGTATCCTCGTTTATTTTTTTAAATTGAAAGTCTTCCAGTTTATACTTCGACAACTCACGTTCACTTGCTGTAGCCAGGGCATGGCTGGGTGGATAAGCAAAAAAGGGGGACTTGTTAATCAGTTCCATTAACTTGGAATCTCCTCTTGTCATCGCTTGCATAAATGTTCTTGCAGCATCTTCAGGTGTCTTGTTATTCACTTTTTTACCACAGGAGATATTAATAAAACAAAGCGCAAATATTATTAATATACTCACTATACGTCTTAACTCCACTAAAACATCTCCCCTTTTCTTGAATATGGTTCTTAAGCCAAACCTGATCAACTAAACTGAATTAGCTATATTGGTCATATTAACAACCCTCGTGTTTGCTAATTTATCCCCGACCCTTCTTCCGTCAGAATTGATCAATACAGCAACAACTTCAATTATACCTACAACGGACGCCACTAACAGATAAGCCATATGGCCCAAAAAAGGCACTACAAGCAAAAGCGACGGCAGAGCAAATACTAAATTACGTTTAATGGAATCAATATATGTAGACGATTGACCGCTTTTACAACTAATTACCCTCAAGCTTAAAAGTTTCTTTCCGAGACTGCTTCCCCCGGCTAAACCATCCCGTAGAAGAAAATATAGAAAACCCGCTATACCACCTAAAATTGGAATCAGGCCAATTAAACTAACAATAACTGCATCCACAAAATAAGCAAAAAAACGCCCAATATGACTAGGTTTTTCCACGATAATAATCTCCTTCCATAAATTCAGTTTTCTCAATCACACAAACAACTTACATAAAAAAACGCCTCCATTCCTTAAATCTACTACCTGACAATGTCTCAAATGATAGCATCAAGAAACCCTCCTTATTAATTTAATTATACTTACTAAATCGGAACAGTCCTTCTTAATCTTGAGCTATTTAAGAAGCGCTGGTCGGTTCTTTTTTTTGTAAAAAACCTATAGAGCCCTTCAACTAAAAACAAAAAGAGCAGGGGGGTTCGCCCTGCTCTCCAAAGACCAAAACTATGCTTCCACTTTTTTAAAAAATACTATACCGCTTTTTTTATCTCGGAGATATTCCATTCCACCATCATGTACCGTACGCCCACCGTCCAGTATCGCTCTGAAATCATCCAGGTCATAGCTATCCAGCATAACCGCTCCGTTAATCATGTACAGATCGCTAGCCTTCACCAGGTCGCCGGTAAGCTCGTCTTTTATCTGATCGCAATACTCCATCGTGTAGCCGTTCAGCTTCAGCAGGTTGCCGCCGGCGTCAATCTCAAACCAATAGTCAGGATACATGAACATTTTTAGCGTTCTGCCGTCCCAACTCAAGTTCTCATCCGGCACGCCCAAGGTTTTGAGAGTATCTACAGCAGGTAGGTAAATTTCATCGGTCATAAACGGCGCGGCGGACAGTGCCAGCGGAGTGCCGCCTTCTATGGCGTCTATCTTTGTGAAGCCCGACGGGGCTACATGAGTCTTAACCGTGCAGTTCACGTAAGCGTTCCCGTCGCCCATCCGAAAACCCAGCGTTTTCAGCCCCGCCGGGGGCGGGAAAGGCGAGCTCTTCCGCAGAGGCTGCCAGAGAGTGACGGTCCTTGTGGCGTTGTCCCAGCCTACGTCCACCCCGAAGCCTTCGGCCACGTACCTGGCCGGGAGGTACACCCTGCCGCCGCGGTTTACGGGGGCTACGTCCATTATTTTATAGCATTTCTTTATGTAGGTTTCGTCGCCGCCGAACTCGGTTTGGTAAGTAAGGTACCACGGGTTGTCGTTCGGGCAGTACCCCCAGTAAGCCTGGTAGAAGTTGCTCTCCTTGCTGCCGACCCGGAACTTCAGCACGTTGTAGCCTCTTATCAACTGCACGGTTTTGGTCGGCTCGTCCCACACCACGCCGCTCTCCGGCACGCCCAGGGCGTAGGCGATGTAGCGGATGGGGACGTATGTCCGGCCATTCTCGATAAAAGTTTTGGCGTCCATCTCATTTGTTTTGCCATTGGCCGTGTAGCTCGCTTCTCCGACGATGAACTTTGCGTCCACCGAAGGCACGGTGTAAGGAGCCTTCGAGCGGGCATACTGATTGCCGGCATAGCAACTCCCTGCTATCGCCGGAGCGGTTATAACGAATAAGGCCATTATAAGGGTTAACAGGATCAACAGGTTCCTCAATTTACGCATCGGTTATCAACCTCCTTTATGTTATTTAAATTCGCGTAACAGTTTCACATACTCCCGCCTGCCGCCTAAAAGGTTCACCAGCTTTTCATCCGCTGTCCAGAACTCACACACATCGCCTGTCCTTTCGGTTGTTACCTCCGCCACCGCCATGAAAGCCGCGTCGTATAGCGTCGGCAAGTCGAAATAGCGGCTGATCTTCCACGCCCGCTCCATTATCGCCCCGCTGTCGTGGTACTCTATACCGGGGAACTTCTGGTACTCCTGCCACAGGTTATCCGTTTCCTGCACAGCCAGGATGTCCCGCCTGCGTTTCTTCCGCAAAACCGTCCCTACCTCAACCCAGGCGAAGGCCGGGAGCGCAATGATCTGATGGTTCTCTGTCACTTTATCCAGAAGGGCCAGGGCCTTGTCGCTGTCTTCTTCGGGCGCTAGGATTTTCACAAGAACCGACGTGTCCAGACAAACGTAACTATTCATAGCGGCCCACCCCTTCCCGAAGTTCACGTATTAATTGAGTGGAATCTTCCTGTACTCCGGTTCTCCTGGCTATCTTTTCTCTCAACTGCCTGATTTTCTCCATGCTCCGCGCCCTGCTTTTACTTAACGTGTCTTCTTCCGGTTTCTGCATCTTCATGAAATATTCCGGGCTAACTATGTAGGCTACAGGTTTCGATCTCTGCACAATTATGATCGGCTCCCCGTTCTTTGCCAGATCGGATAATACGTTGTGTATTCTGATCCGTATATCTGTTACGTTTATCATATTCATCTGCAATCACCTCCGTTTATGTTCTTAAGTATAGTGTATATTATAATATCTACTATTGCAAACTGCAGTTTGGATCACATGAAGGCGACTACGATCAAATATGGCTTTTTTGGTATGATATGGACAAATTGCTAAGTGAAGCTGGTTTTTTCTTGAAATATCGGCTGTTTTTGAAAAGGACAACGGAAATCTTGAGTTGAAAAGACGGGGTGGTGAAAATAGGGATAAGGACAGGGGTGTGTTGGGGGATTGGCAGGAAGGGTATGCGCATACCTTGAGGGTGGGCGATACTGAGGTATGCGCATACCGTTGGGATAGAATCATACTATTCGGTATTCGGAAGATTTTTTTGAATCCATCGTATGACGCCGGCAATTATACCGTTTTTGATCGATTGGTTAGTATTCTTGTAGCTTTCATAGGCTAATTTTGCCTCACAAGAACCATCTACAGATGTGAAAAAAGCGTCCAGTTTCGTTTCCCATGATTTTTCGCTTAACAAACTGTGAACGCCAGTTATGTTCCGTTGTTCCTCGGGCATTTGACGATTAATATAGTGCGAAACGGATTTCATCAGGTTTTCTTCAGCCATGTCCCAAAATGGGTCGCGACCTGGAGCAATATGGCAGCATTGTTCAAGGACAGATCTTTCTATAGACTCAATTTGCATAATAGGTACCTCCTTAAAGGATTTTTGTGAATTTTGTAGAATTCCCACATATTACATATGGAAAGGATGTGCTGAAACTGTCTGCTCAAAACACTGACTCTAACAGTTCCTGCTGCCCTTTTAAAAAGGGTGACTGTTCCAAAGAATGCCCAGTGAGTTTCCCTTACCCTGGCAGAGGAGATATTTGTGCTTTTACTGCAATTGCCATACTCCTCTACAACATCGACGCGAGGCTTTCTAATCTTAAAAAGTGACACAAAACAATCAGTCAAGCGCACGATAAGCCGACAAAATAACCACTGCGATGTCGCAAACTGCATTTAGTTCATCAGCCGCGTCGTATTCCGGTAGGTTGTTCATTTTACGTTTAATGTTTTCCACAGATAACTCAAAAACATCAACCAATTTTTCTACAACCTTATCAACCCCGCCGGGAATAACCTCCATTTCAATGGAAGGATGAAAGACGGTATAGTTAGTTTTGTTTTCCAAACACTTGTTCTCAACCCGCTTTTCTGATAAAATATTCTTGAGGTGCACATTCCATGGAAAAAACGTACTTCTCCAACCGGATCTACAAAAACACCCTGACGACAAAACAGGTGTATTCTATTGCCAGCGCCTTGATTAACTTCAACCGGGCTAAGCATAGGGCGTACAGGCTATTGTTGACCTCTCACAACTACGGTGTAGAGCACAGCCCCTCTGTACACCTCCAGATCAAGGAGCGGTTCTCTTTCGACGACTACTGGGCCAACTCCGCCGTCCGGGAGGCAAAAGCTCAGGTTTCCTCTCAAAAGGAGTTGCAAAAAATACACATCGCCGGCAAGAAAGAGCAGGTTGGCGTTAAAAAAGACAAAACCAAAGAGTTGAGCAAAAAAATCAAGCGGTTCGAGGAACTGCTTGCCTCCATAACTAAAAACAAGTTTAAGACCTGGCGCGGCTCCGACATCGCCAAACGCGAGTCCGGCGTCGTCAGCGTGGACTTCAAGAAGAAGTCCCTGGTGTTTTACAACACCTACGATTTTGAACACCGGTATTTGCGCCCAGAGATAAAGAGACTGAAAAACCGGGTAAAACTCATCGAGTATTCAGTAATCCGCTCAGAAAAGGAGCTGGAAAAACTCCAAAAAGGCTTCTTAAAAGGCTGCGTCTTCGGCGCGAAAGCCCTTTTTAAAAAGCAGTTCACTGTGGAAAAAACCAGGAACGACCACGAAGCATGGCTGGAAGAATGGTGGAAAGCCCGGTACTCCTCCCTGCGGGTCTCCGGCAGGCTGGACGCGAAGTATGGCAATTTCGTATTTAAATATAACTTTGCCGCAAAGATGCTGACCTTCGACGCGCCGGACGGAACCCATGTAGCCGTACCGGTGGTGTTCAAATACGGCCAGAAGGAGGTAGACGCCGCCCTCATCTTCCAGAGCGAAAGGAAAAAGCCAATCGCCTGGGCTATTGAAGACCGCGGAGAATACTACCTCTTCAAAGTCACCGTGCAAGCGCCGGAAAACCCCTACGTCAACTACTTTAAGGGCGACGGCGTAATCGGCCTGGACATGAACTACGACCACATTGCCCTGGTGGAAATCGACCGGTTCGGGAATTTAATTAACTGGACAATCATCCCCTACAACCTGGACGGCTTAACGAAAGGCCAAGCGGTCAAGGTTCTGGAGCAGGTTGCCGTGGATATCATGGAAATCGCCAGAATCAAGAGAAAACCCGTCGTCATCGAAGATCTGGATACCACCGATTCGAAGTTCCGGTTGAAATACGGCAACAAGCGCAGGAACCGGAAAATTACCCTGTTCGCCTACCGCATATTGACAAACGCCATCATTGCCCGGGCCAATAAGGAAGGCGCGGCCGTCTTCAAGGTGAATCCGGCCTACACCTCGGTCGCGGGCAAATTGAAGTACATGGTCCAGCGCGGCATCCCTATCCACGTTGCGGCGGCGCTGGTCGTCGCCCGGCGGGGCATGGGGTTCAAAGAAAGGGTTCCACCGGTTTTGTCGGCGGCCTTACCGGAGAAGATAAGGCGTCGGCATCACTGGGCGCACTGGAGCTACTTTCAAAAACAGGTGAAGGGCGTAAGCGTCCATCTTCTGTACCAGTTGGGCAAAGAGTTGAAAGGCGGCGCTCCTTTCAAGGAGGCGCTGGAAAGGTTGAAATCCCCGCCCTGCGCGGGGCGAGTATGTCTTCCAAACGTTACGTCGCACGGAAGGCTTTTTGCAAGTAGTCTTAGTTGAACAAGGCTGCCCGCCGGTCATTACCGGCGGAATCCTCCCAATTCATTGGGGGGAGGTTCAATGGGGACATCTTCCATAGCATCAACTCCTTTCTTTTGCACCCCCTAATAATAGCGAAACCGGGCAAGTCGCCCGGTTCACCGAGTTTTTTCATCACTTTTTCTATGATTATCAGCAAATAACTTCGGGTCCGGGTCGAAATATTTGTACTCAAGTTCCCGAGTGAAAGTCATTACTTTCATATCCACATACCCTGCATCCCATGTCACGTCCATCGCTATCCATCTGCCGTCCACAAACGCTTCGTTCCAGGCATGGTTTCCTTCCGGAGACCGCTTGAACGTTTCTTCCCACGATTCATAATACCAGCGTCCCCAGCCGTTTACCGTCCTGGCTGGTATACCCAGAGCCTCCAATAGTTTTTCTGTAAGGGCCGAGTATCCGGAGCAAACGCTTTTTCTTTTTCTCAAAACTTGAACTGGATCGACCATTTCACTTGTGATCTCCCCCTTGCCATATAATTCCACGTCATAAGAGATGTTGCCAGCCACCCAGTCATGCACCGCGCGGACTTTTTCCATATCTGTTTTCTTGCCCTCCGCGATGCTTTTTGCCAAGGTGACTATTTCCTGATCTATTTGATTTTTTTCTTGGGCCATACGGTCATTGTTGCGCTCTATAACAACGTCTGTGGAAAATATCTCAACCTTTCTGGTTTCGCCATGCCATATAACGCTGCAGCCCAGCGATTCACCTACGAAACGTAACGGAACCATAGTCCGGCCGTTTATTATTTTTGCCGGCACGTCTATTTCAACTAGAATACCGTTTTTATACGTCCGGCCGCCGATGACTAACTGGATTGCTGTACTGCCTTTGACAACGGTTACAGCCTCGACAGACTCATCCCAAAGAACGGTAGCGCCAAGAGATTCAGAAACAACCCGCAACGGCACCAGGGTGCGACCGTTTTCAACCACAGGAGGCGCGTCAAAGGATAACGGTTGATTATTAAGGAAGATAGAAGGCGCGCTGTAGTCCGCAGCGGTTGCAACGCCAAACGAAGCGGGCGGGAAAAATATCATAAAAAGTAACATGATTGCAAATATATATCTTATCGCTAACATGTCAATACACCCCTCTCCTTAATTAACTGATGACAAGATTTCCTTTGCCGGCACAAACAAAAGCGCGTTGCTGATCGGCCTCCCCGATCTGGTTACATACCGTCCGCTATAGTACAACCCCGAAGAGGCCCCGCCGTCGAGGTTCATGGCATCCTGCGCTCCCAACTCTTTCATAATCTCGGCAAGTTGGTGGATTGTTACCCCGGATACCGTCACCAGCAAAATGGTATTATCCGGCTTAACCCCTATGGCGCTTCGCTGAGCGCCCTGCGTCAATATCTTGTCCTCACCGAAACTTTCAATTGAAAATTCTACGGCCACCCTGCCATCTTTGACAAGACGCGGTCCAGCTTCTACGCCCGATATTACGTCAGACCAGTCAACCTTTTTACCGTTTTCATCTACGATATACTCGATAGAACCATCCTTTTTCGTTTTCACGTCGTACAAAACTGTTATTTTCAGCCTCCCGTCCGCAGTAACGCCCGCAACGGCCCTGTAATAACCCCTCTGAAGCATCTTTCCGTCTTTGATTATAGTCCCATAGGGCGCGCCGTGCGGCTCGCCTGGTCTGTCGGCGTAAGCGTTAAAATAAGCGCCGTTTATAGCCGCCACAGCACCGTAACGCTTCGCCAGCGACGCCAGTTCTTCCGTTTTACCCATTTGATCCTGACCAAACGCCGCCATCGCTTTTACCGAAGCGCCCCAGGGTATTTCCACAACCCTGGCTCTTCCGTGGGAATACTGTTTAATACTGGCTTCTCCAGGTACGCATATGCGAACCTTTTTACCGTCCGCAACAATGGTGGCAGTTCTGTCCGCGCTGCTCCAGGATACCTCTGCCCCCAACGCTTCAGCCACGAAGCGCAGTGGGACATAGGTCAAGTCTCCAACAAGCGTGGGAGGCACGTCCAGCTTGATTTCTTTCCCCGCTGCGGCAGCCTTCCTGCTGTTAAGGGCAAGCGTGATCACAACGCCGTTTTTCTGAATCGCCATATCCTGCTCAGAGCCGCTCCAAACTACTTCTGCTCCGAGAGATTTCGCCACGGCGCGAAGGGGAGCGAGTACCCGATCCTGAACAATGATTCCCTTGAATAGTGGTACGTCATCCGCTCCCGCTGGTGAAGCTGCTATAAACAGAGCCATAATAGTAGTTACCAGGATTAACAGGCTTATTTTACGCACCGCTGACGATCCCTCTTTTCTTCTTGCAAACAACAAAGCCTGCCGCCGGTTGAACCGTCAGCAGGCCCGTTTTTTCGCCTGTGTTTGCAGAGTAAGACTGGCTCTCTCTGCCTTTTATTAACGGCAACCCGGCTGTCCTGGCGAGTATGTCGCTTTAGACCCGTAGCTTTGCGTCCCTGCTTTTCAGCAGGTTTGCCTTTTTCGTTTTGCTGATATTTTATCCTATATTGGCTTTTTTTGCAATACTTTCCTGGAAAAATATTTTGCACTTTAAAATTGAAAAGACGGGGTGGTGAAAACAGGGATAAGGATAGGGGTGTGTTGAGTCAGGCAACAACGCGGACGGCAGGTGATTGAAGGCGACGGGGTATGCGCGTACCTGGCGGATAGCCCGGTTAAACCAAGACCGAAGTAGAAGTGAATCTATCCAACCCGCCCAGAGCACTCCCGCCTCTATAGGCGGAAGAGGCTTTCTAACTCGCCATTATGTTCCTGTCCTAACCTCTCCCGGCCGTCAGAACAAAAAGCCCCCGGCTGGTGCACCGGAGGCTTTTTGCCTTAAGGTTCGCTGCAATTCCGCCGAATATCGAAAGAAAAACAATTTGAGGTGCCAACTCGACTTAAATGAAAGGGAGGCATGTATAGTGGAATTCACGTTAACTTGCAGTTGTTGCAACCAGTCATTCGGGATGGATGCACATCATTTGAGGGAAAAAGAACACCTCGAATGTCCCAATTGCGCTTATCAGGTTTCAAAAGAGCTTTTTCAGGCAATGATCAGTCTTGCAAGATGCTGGCCGAAAACCGTTTC
>QZJY01000037.1 GCA_003597995.1 Dehalococcoidia bacterium | reverse complement strand
GGTGAATGGCGGATGGTTGACCGAAAGCATTCAAGCTGCCAGCCCATTTGGCATGAGCGGCCTGGGTGAGCCGGCAGCTAATGGCTCCGGCGCTGCTGCGCTGATGAACGCCATCTATAACGCCATCGGCGGGAGTTACCAGGCAATGCAGAGGCCGATGACGCCTGCCCGCATCCTCAAACACCTTGGAAAGGCTTAAGGAGACTAGAAGATGAATAAGATCACTCACGTTAATGCCAAAACCGTAGCGGAAGCATCGGCTGCCATGGGAGCAGGCACTGCCGTCATCGCTGGTGGCACCGATATTCTGGGTGTGCTGAAAGGCATGATTCTCAAGAACCCACCGACTAAGCTGGTAAACATCAAAACCATCCCCGGCTTAGACTACATCAAGGAAGAGGGCGGCATAATCAAAATCGGCGCCCTTACCAAACTTACCGCCATATATGAGTCGACTGTTGTCCAGAGTAAGTTACCGGCACTATCTGAGGCGGCCCACCTGGTGGGTACACCCCAGCTACGCAATATGGGTACCATTGCCGGCAACCTGGCTCAGGCGGTGAGGTGCTGGTACTACCGTGCCGAGCACGCCGAGTTCGACTGCCTGAGAAAAGGCGGCCCTTTATGCTACATGGTACCCGGCAATAACTTAAGGCACAGCGCCCTGTTCGGGTCTGCAGGCTGCTTTGCCGGCTTCCCTTCAGATTGTGCCCCGGTGCTGGTAGCCATGGGGGCTACCATAGTCACCAACAAGAGATCCCTGGCCATTGCTGACATGTATGGCGGCCTGGCAAACACCCTGGCTAATAATGAAATCATCACCGAGATACAGGTACCCGCACCGGCTGCCGGCACCAAGCAGGTCTACAAAAAGTGGGCATGGAGAAAAGCCATCGACTTCCCCGAAGTGGGTGTGGCGGCGTTTCTCACCATCTCCGGCGGCAATGTGACCGATGCCAAAATCGTCATGGCTGGTGTTTCACCGGTACCCTACCGCTCAACCGCTGCTGAAAATGCCATCAAGGGTGGCGCTCTAAATGATGCCAGAGCCACCGCTGCCGGCGCTGCTGCGGTCCAGGGTGCAACCCCCCTGACCAACAACAAATACAAGCTCCAGTTAACCAAAACCATGGTAAAAAGGGCATTGCTCAGCCTGGCTTAACAAGACAGCGTTTACGTAATCTTACATAGTCAGGTTAGAGTAACAGGGTAAAGGCGAAGGGGGATGCCCCTTCGCCTTTACTCGGCAAGGAGCGGGGCTAAAGCATGAAAAACAAGATATTTAATGCCTACACCTACTTTATGGCCGGCCTCATTCTTGTTACCGGGGCTACCTTTGTCAAGCTGGAGTGCCCGGTATGCGGCGGCACCGGCAGCATAGCCGGCGTTTCCGGTATGGAGGTAAAGTCTATCAAGGCTGACCTCGTCAACCACTATGAACTCGGCATAGAATGCGGCTGGGATTTTGAGAAGTTTACCTACGACGTTGAATTAACGGTGGAAAACTATAGAGAAAACGCGGCCTGGGGGGTGATACTGGTAACCTTCCACGACCCGGAGGAATCATACTTTATACAGGTCGAGATAGATGACGAGGAAGTGGAAAAAGAAGTTACCGGGCAGACGCTCCTGTCATACCCGTGGTTTATTCAGGTACCCGCCAACACCACCCAGGTGTTTAAAAAGCGGGTTGACTTTCAAGGGGTAACCCTGGAGTTTTACGGGGGGCTTGACCACCTGATTAAAGCCAATCTTGCCTCAAGCTACCCCTGCCCCTTCCACGGAGAGGATGCCAGGGTCGTCTTCCCGGAATGGTTGAAATTGAGGTAGTAAAGCATGAAGTTAAGGCTGGGTTCAAACCGCATATTTGTAATCGGCATTATCATGGGGCTCGGGGCGGCGCTTGTCCAGGCTTATTTTAAAGTACAGCCGCCTGAGGCTTATGGCATCAGCTTTATCGGCCACCCCAATGACCTGTTTGCCTGGCTGACCAACAAATTCGCCGGTACAAACTGGCCGGTGCGCGATGTGTTTGTTATTTACCCGGCGCTCACCGTTATTGGTGTATTACTCGGCTCCATTGCGGCTGCCAGCAGGAACAAGGAGTTTAGAATCCAGACGGGGCCGGTGAGGAAGGGGTTTTTAGCCATCATTTTCGGCTTTTTAGTTGTCAACCTCGGCCTGCTATGGGGTTCGTGCCCCATAAGAACGGCGCTGCTGGTGGGTTATGGCAACGGCATGGCCGTGCTTGCCCTGCTGTCGATGGCTGCTGGAGTGATGCTGGCAGTTACCTACATCCGCTTTAAGGCTAAAAAGGGGATACCTCGATGATAGCTAGTCTGGCGACTCTAGCCCTCGGCATTCTCATTGGCTATATGGGACAACGGTCCAAGTTTTGCACTATCAGCGGCATCCGTGACTTTTTCATGCTGAAAGATTCCTTCCGCTTCAAGGGGTTACTCGGCCTGATTGCGGGCAGCGCCGCGGGTTATTTTGCCTTTCAGTTTTTGGGGGGGGCCATCCCCAACTTCCCACTGGGGATGGGTTTGGGATCACCGAGTTTGCTTATTGCCGGCGTAGTCGGTAGCATGGGTTTGGGTTTTTTTTCGGTGTTTGCTGAAGGCTGCCCTTTCCGCCAGCACGTTATGGCTGCTGAGGGCAAAGTGTCAGCACTGCTTTATCTACTGGGTTTTTATCTGGGGATAGTTTATTTTAATGTGGTAACCATCAAATGGCTTGACCTGTTACTCAGAAGCATGGGTTAGGTTTTTAGTGGACCATTTTTATTTTGAATGCCGAGCCACTCACACGAGCGGGGATGGGTGATTATTCAATAAATGCCTGATAATAATGAAAACGGGCTATTGGACTCAATGAGATCCAGGCTCAGGCAGGAGAAGGAAAGGCTGGCAGTTGCCCGGGGAAAGGACCTTAAGGTGGTGGGCTACTTCTGCCCGTATTTCCCTGAAGAACTGGTTCTTTCTGCCGGCATGCTGCCGGTGCGGCTTGAGGTCGGGGGTGGGGAATACCCTGCCCTTGATGGCGTATGCCTGACAGGTAAATGTGAGGGTATGGAGGAGCCTGAAGAAAGGTTTAATGTACCCGTATTTAAGCTTAACCTGCCGCCAGCGGACCGCTACCGCAATGACCATAATGCCCGGGGAGTGCTTGAGAAGGAGTTAAGGGGGTTAAGGAAAAGTCTGGAGGGTCTTTCCGGCAGGTTTATAACATACCTTGATGATATCCGGGCAATAATATTATGTAACCAGATTAGAGAGAAGTTAAGGCGGCTATACGAGTACCCTGCAGATGACCGTTCGCCGCTTGAGTGGCGGCAGGTCTTTGAAATAACCCAGGCAGGGGGGGTGATGGGCAGGCGCGCTTTTTTGGAAGAGCTTGCCAAGATAGAAAAGGCTTTGGGGGCGAGGAAAGCCTCCGGGGTGGCGGTTGATTCGAGGATACGCCTCATGATCACCGGCAGCTGCATGAGTGGCATTGAAAGGCTAAATGAGATTATAAATAAAGCCGGGGGCATTATTGTAGCCGACTATGCCTGCCCGGCAGGCATGCTGCTCAGGAAAAAGGTGCCTGTTTTCGGCATCGCCGAGAGGCCGCTTGAGAGTCTTAGCGAACGCTACCTGTATAATGCCCCGTGCGAGTGCAGGGGAGATACCCGCGGAAGGCTCGACCACATGATCAGGATTGCCAAGAATTACCGGGTACATGGCTTGTTATATTATAACCCCGGGAATCTTGATGCTTTAAGGGAAGACTATAAGCTTGTGGATAACGCCTTCTACCGAGAGCTTTCAGTGCCGGCATTTCTTGTCAATGGCAGCGACCTTGAGGCCGAAAACACGCAGGCAAAGATAAAAGAGTTTATTGATATTATCGGCGGGCGTGTTTAAATAGGGGTTAGTGAGTGATTCATGCTAAAACTTGAACTAACACCCGGGAGAAAAGCGGCAGCCTGGTCTGTAACTGTAGCCCTTTTCAGCGCCTGGTGGTATCTTAGCCCCTACCCGTGGCTGGGATTGGCTGTGGGGCTGGTAACAGGCCTGCTAACCTTTGGCATGCTGAGTAGCGGCCGGATTGAGCGCTTCAGACAGCTGCTATTTATCGCCATACCTGTTATTATAATACTCACCCTGGCCGGCACCTACCTGCTATTGGGTAATGTCCAATTCATGCAGTGGGTAGCCCGGTGGGACCCAGGGTACTATTTTCCTTCAGGCGGTGGCACTGGCACCATAGTATACCCGGGACCGGTAGTGCTGCCGGCTATATTCTGGAGAGGGGCCGAGTTTTTAACGCAATTTGATACCTGGCAGACTTCAGTCCCCAGAACACTACTGGCCTTCTTCCTCTTCATGATACCATACGCCATTATCTTCCTCGTGTTCGGTCGGGCCTTCTGCGGATGGATTTGCCCTTTAGGTGGGCTATCTGAGTTTGGCGCTGCTGCCGGCAGGCAGTGGATGCGCCTTAACTTCCTGAGGATTAGGGTGGAGTCTCCGGACGGCTTTTATTATGCAGGCCTAAAACCATGGGTTCAGGCTATCAAGTATGTTTTTGCCCTGGCAATAGTGCTTATGTCCTTTATGCTCGGATTTGCCCTGATTAACATCTTTTTCCCGGTGCTCTGGCTTAAATCAGTCACCGGGTTCTGGATCGTAATGGGTATCCTTGCGGTATTTGCCGTAGCCCTTCCGCTGGTAACCGGCAGAAGGTGGTGGTGCTTCATCTGCCCGGTAGCGGCCGTACTTGCGCGTATCGACAGAATCAGCCCCTTTAAGATCAAGATTAACCCCGAGAAGTGCGTGAAGTGCCTTGATTGCGTGGAAGCCTGCCGGATGTATGCTTTGAGCCCCGGCGATGTAGAAAATGGTGGGTTGCGGGGTGGCCACTGCGTTAAATGCGGGCGGTGCATCGAAGCTTGCAGTGAAAAGGCAGTCGATATCTGCTGGATGGAAGGTAAAAGAAAGGTGAGGGCGCCGTTTTTGGCAACTATTATTTCTACCACGCTCGTGCTTTACACCTGGTATGTAGTGTTACTGGCATCTATGGCGTCAAGGCCTGGTTCTTTTAACTGGCCGTGGTAGATCTGAAATACTTAAGGAGGTAGGCAAATTGGCGAAAGAGACAGGGAAGGAGAAGGCTTTAATTGTCTTTGATTACATCTATTACGCCATGAGAGCCAAGCACTTCCTCGAGCAGGCGGAGTATAGCCCCAAGGAAGTGGCGCCACCGCCTGAGTACAGGACGGGATGTGACCTCGCCCTTGAAATCAATGCTGAGGATGTCGACCTTGTGGAGCGAATCCTTGAGAAAAATGACATCCTGTTTATGGATATCCTGTTTCTGCCCAAGGGCACCCAACTCGTGCCGGTGTATCTTGCCAATCTTATCAAGGTGACCGATTTTGCCGGCTACACTATGGTGCGCTGCGGTAATATGAAGATCACCTACAGGAAAGGGACGGGTACCATAGTCAATATTTCCGGCGGTGGCTGACCGGATATCCCACTGCTCGGTCTGAGCTTAACGGATACCGTAATCGGTGAAGGCCCATCCCCCAAGGAATTGGGCAAGACCATATGCGCCTATACCCTGGAGCACGCCTACCAGAAGGCGCTTGAACTGTTTAGACAGGAAAGGGAAATAAAATAATGCTTGTGTTAGCCGGAACGATACCCATTGAAGGTATGCCTTTGGTAAAGGGGGAATGCCGATATGAAAAGGGGAAACTTACAGTCGGCAATTATGTCCTCGATGGCAGGTATGTATCCCTGGGTACAGCCGCCATGACATCTGCCACCACCATCACCTGTCAGACCTTAGGCATTAAACCACCCTACCTTGTCACCCATGGCGATACTGGTTTGGGGGACGGCACATTGAAGATACTTGAGTACCTTACGCGTGAGATTAACGCCTTAAAGGCCAGCGTCCTTACCCTGCACTACCTTTTACCCACCAAGGAGCCCTTTATCAAGCTGGTTGAGGCAGTGGAAGCTGCAAGCCCCAGGCCATTTTTAATAGCCGATGCCGGAGCGCTCCTTAACGCTAAAGCCATAGGCCTGGCCAGAAAGTTTGACTTATTCACCCCGGACCCCGGTGAACTCAGTTTTTTAGCCGATACCGATGCCGCCCATCCGGCTTATGTGCAGCACTTTATCTTTAAAGTGGATGATGTCGAAATTGCCAGACTGAGCAAACAGGCTTATGACGAAGGTAATGCGCCTCGCTATCTGCTGGTAAAAGCCGCTACAGACCACATCGTGTTCGAGGGCGAGTTAGCCGGGGTGGTAAAGCAACCGCTGATTCCCGCTCTTGAGCCCATCGGCGGCACCGGGGATACCATTACCGGTATCGTTTCCGGGCTTATCTCAAGCGGTATGGACCCGGTTGAAGCCTGCTTGAAAGCAGCCCAGGTCAACCGCTACATGGGTGAGATTATGCGGCCTACCCCGGCAACCAAGATTGCCCAGCTTATTCCGGCTATAGCTGAAGCTTTAGGCAGGGTGATTAAATAAATGATTCATAAGCTAGGAGAGAGAATGACAGGGAAATGGAAGAAAGCGTACGCTGAGCTTGTAGGCTATATTGCCGGAAACCCCGAGATTAAAATTAGCAGGAGTGTTACTATTATTCCTGGAGAAGCCCGGGAAGAGTTTTACCGGTTATTTGATGACGCAAGGCGGGCATTCATCGAGGAGCAAACTCCCGCTATATACGAGGAAGCTTGCAGACTGAGTAAAGGCTATCTGGCCGAGGTCGGGGCACTGAAAGAAATCCTGAAAGTAGCTGAAATCAAAGCGCCTCCGCGGCTCGACGGTCTGCTTAATGACCCGGTTAACGGGATTTCAAGGGCGCTTTTCGACCCGCTTTTTGATTTTCTTAAAACGGGCGGGGTCTCTGAAGAATTTGAATGCAAGGCAGCAGAGACAGTTAAGGCTTACTGGCAGCCGCTTTATAAACGGGGGTATGAGGATTGGGTAATACTCTCCCTGGCAAATATGCTCTCACTCGAGAGGATCCTCGCGTCATCGTGGGATGAGATAGTAAGGGAATGCCATGAGCTCCAGCCGGATCAAAAGAGGGGTTGGACTGAGCAGAACGTGCCCGAGCCTGAGGAACTCGAAAAGATAGAACTGGGGCATGAGGGCTATGACCCTGCCTTTATCATATCCGATATCATACTTCGCTCTCAAAAACTGAAGAGATACGTGTCCTTTGGGGCAGACCTGACCGATGCCGCCTGGTATGCCAAGAATGCCAGCGACAAAAGGGAGTGGATCAAGCTCCGGGACCGGGGCTTGGACTCAAAGCCGCTGCTTAACTGGCCGGGGTTTGTTATCTATACGGATAGCGAACCAGTTGAAATAAGTCTGGTAGCCGATTTCAGCCGCTTCCTCAGGCCGGAGATAATGGTCGAATGTATGGTGCAGGAGGACTGGTACCAGCGAGGATACCTGGATAAGATTAAGACCAGACATGAGTTTTTTAAGCCCACATTGGGAACTTTTATCGTATCCAGATACCCGGTACCGGATGAGGCCTTCAAGGCACTTGAGACGAAAGTAGCTTCGCAGAAAGCGGCAGAGGCCCGAGCAGAGACTGGATTGAAGATAGCGCCCGAGGTAGCTCCGGGTGAAAAATCCACCGCCGGTGTAGAACCTCAAGAGAAAACATTAAACGGGACGGAAGCAGCACTTCAGGTGGAAGCAGGAAAGAGTACTCGGAGTATTTTTATAATTTCGGCTGCCGGTTATGACAGGGAGTCGTTAGCCCCCATCATAGAAGTCCTCAAGCCTCCTGTGGAAGAAGAGGATAGAGAGGCAAAGCAGTAGATTCCATAAAAATAAACCGTAAAATTTCCTATAGGGGGCAGGTGGGCCGCCTGCGGGAGTTGTATTGCATTGAGCAATTACGATACATGAAGGCCTGCTATAAAAAGATAGGCGAAGACCAGCTTGAATACGTGCGCGTCCATGGTAAAAGCATCTCATGCGGCATGGGTTGTGATGCCTGCTGCCGCTACCTTTATATAGGGGCAACCCTGCAGGAATGCGAAGCCATCGCCTACTACCTGCAGCACAACGAGGCACTGCTTGAAAGCTTTGTTGCCCTGTATCCCAGCTGGCGTGAATCCGTCAGGGAAAAGGGGGACCAGTTTAAGGAATGCCAACAGCGCTTTACCGATATGCTGAAGTATGGCTCCAGTAAACCCAAAGAAGAGGCGTTTGATGAATCCATCAAGCGCCACAACCGCCAAAAAATCTGTTGCCCGTTTCTGGAGAATAATCTGTGTACTATTTATGAAACCCGCCCGGCTAATTGCGCCGGCTTCTTCGCTACTTCTCCTCCTGAGCTGTGCCAGCCGGTAGAAGATGAAGCTCCGGCTTTAAAGCCGGAATTTACGCTAACACAAATCGACGACGCGGTAAACGATACTTCCTTTTACTATAAAAGTCTTAATCACCCGGTTACTCTGTATGCGCCAGTAGCCGTTTACCACATTCTGGAAGAAAGCTACTCCTATCTGAACCAGTTTGCCGGCCTCGAAGGTATAAAACAAGAAGCTTTAAACGACCCTGAAGTAAGGGCTATTATCCGCTCCCATTCCGGCAGATAACAAACACTGGTATCCCTGTGCTATAGTGCACTCTTGGCAAGCCGTCCTTGAGTATCTCATCCACGGTAATCCGCCATTCGGACCTGACCCGAACGCGTTATTTTCAGGCTATTAAGCAGATTGGGTAAACACTGTGGGCAGGGCAGATTTGCGAGTCTCAGAATATATGCAGATCACCGTATGCCCCGACGTCCCTAAGTGGGGGAACGGTTAAGTGCTCTTACTCAGAAGAGCCAGATACCCTTTGGAGTCCAGGAGATCTTTAAGTTCGTCGGGTTTACTCAGCTGAATAGCTATTATCCACCCGTGGGTATAAGGGTGATACTCTATCGGCTGTATATTGCCGCCGCGAAGCCAATCCCTCAAGCTATCGTTGATCTGGACGATTGCACCGCTCACGGGGGTAAAGATATCAGTGGCCATTTTGTATCCTTCGATGGATGAGAAAGAGTCGTCCTTAGCAAGTTTGAGGCCAACATCAGGCAGAGTCATTGCGTGAGGCTCACCAAGAATCTTGACCATCGGGCTGGTAATCCCCAGCACCACAACACCGGTGGATACCAGCTTGACCCATACATGATAGTTGGTATAAAGACGATCTGTGGCAACCGTACAATTACTGAGCCCGGGTACCGGAACAAGCGGAGGTGGGGCAGCGGGTACCGTATATGAAAAAGTAGGCGCGGTGTTAGTACCTGTATTCGAGGTGGTTCCGGTAGTTGGTTCAGCGCGCTTGCAGGCTGAGACAAGAGAAAGAGTTGCCACAAAAGCACCACCAGTGGTTATTCCCAAACGTTGCAGAAACTGCCGCCTGGAAAACTTGGGAACCCCAATACCATCAGCCTTTGTTCGGGTTTCTTTTTCAGGCATATTCTCCTCGCTCCGTGTGTATAATATGCTTATATGCGCCTTATAGAGTATATCAACAAGATAATGATGTCAATAAGCCCCAAGGAGGCCGGTTTTATTCGGGCATAGCGGTAACTATCCGATGCTCTTATACTGTTCTACAATCTCGTCTTTTATGATTTTTTCAATGGCTCGTATATTGTTAGGATTCCCTTCTCAAGCAGCTTGTCAAAATAAAATTCGGCTGAAGCAGTAGAGGAGAACCATCTGGAAAAATCCTCCCACCTGAAGGGTTGGCAAGCGCGCATTTTTTCAATTACTGGTAACCATTCAGCTGGTATCTGGAAACGTGTCCTTGTAGTCCAGTTATAACACTGGATGCCTTTTTCTGTCTCAATGAGGTCAAGGTTTTCATCTGCAAGTACAAACAGGGCACTTTCTAGCGATATATTGCTGTTTGTAGTATTTTCAGGTTCCTTTTCAACTGCCGTGTTGTTGAAACAGGCTGCAAAATCCTTGTATGCGGCTAGCACTTTTCCCTTTTCATCCCCTGTCATTGCCGGGTCAATTACCTCGAGGTGGTTAATGCGAAATTGAGCCTGACCGGTTTCTGTGGAGGAGCGCACCCTCTGAAGCCCAAAAAATTCAGGCTGGCGACCAACGAGTGAAGAGAGTGTTACCTCGAACGGAAAATAAGAAATATAGCTAAAACAATCATGGAGTTCCCGGACTATCGCCAGCGAGTCCATTGCTTCCCGGTAGGTAGTGGTCGGCAAATCGGGTATCAGGTTTATTTTTATTTTGAGCCCGGCTTTTTTAGCCGCACGCAAGAAATTAATATTTTCCTCGCCGGTAGCTGCTTTATGCATTAAAGATAAAACTCGGCTCGTCATGGTTTCCAAGCCGACTGCCAGGAATTCACAGCCTGCCTTTGCCACTAGATTGAGCGTTTCCGAAGTGAAATGCTTGTCAGCAACGGCAAAACTTTGCCAGATTACACCTAACTTCCTTTGCAGGATTATCCTGCTGATCTTCTCCGCAAAAGCCGGAGGAATGGCTTCTGTTATTACCGAGAACCGGTTTACGCTGTGCTTATTAAGCTGATATTCCATTTCATCGATAAAATTATCAGGTTTACGCGTTCTAAAGGCAGGGTTACCTCTGTAAATCTCAATATAATCGCAATACGCGCATTTGCCCCAGTAGCAGCCCCGCGCCTGCACAATACCAATTTCCGGTTTTGACAGGCGAGCCAGCAAGCTGGAATCGTATTTAGCAAAGGGAAGGGAATCAAGATCAGGCCCGGATGTCGGGGGTTGGTGAACAACTGTTGCTCCCGCCCGGCAGGAAACTCCCGGGACTTTTTCCGGCTCCCAGATTCCGGCTCTCTTCTGTTCAACCAGCGATTTTAAGGGATATTCACCGTCTGAACTGACTATGGCGTCAATTGCCGGGTTACTGGAAATTATTCTTTCAATACCGCCTGGAGCCATCAGGCTCATGGTTGGGCCTCCCAAGATAACGGCCAGTTGAGGGATAATCTCTTTTAAATAACTCCCCAGGATGAGAGCCGGCCCCAGTTGAGGACCAACAGGAACAACTATGCCTACAGTATGGACACTTGCCGGCAAGGCATGTATGAATTTAATTTGCTTATAAAATTCCCTGAATATCCGCGCTCCAGGTGTTTGGCTTAAACCGGTTTGGGTCATATCGCCTAGTGCCATGTCCAGCCTGTAAGGCTTTACAAGTATATTTAGCAGATAAGCCGCTTCAGAAGAATCTTCGCGGAATCGGTGCCTGCCCTGGTCGTCAAATAACAGGTGGTTATAACGCGCAAGCATACGCGCAGAAACTGCCGGCATGGATTCCGGAGGTAAGCTGATGCCCTCCCCAAAATCCCCTTTTCCCATGCGTTCCAGGTTTTCAGGGTTCAGGAGGTGAACAGCGAAATCTTCATTAAAATCAGCCTGGACTGAGCCAATACCCGCTGCCGAAAGATATCCGGCCAGCACGGCGGTTGAAGGGTAATAGCTTCCAAAATTGGTTTCCACCAGCGGGGGGAAAACCAGTGCGATTTCTGGGTGAACTTCCTGTTGTTTCGAAAGTTGTGTATTGTGCATTTTGTATCAATGTCTGCCAGATGGGACTAATACCGACGCTTGTATAACATGGTCTTCCAGATCAAGTGCTATCGCTGAGAGCCTGAAGTATCTTTGCTGGAGTTATCGGAGGGTTTCCTATCCATCTGCCGGTAGCGTTATATACGGCATTGGCGATAGCTCCATAGTTTGAAACGCTGGGTTCCCCAATCCCCTTGCATCCATAGGGGCCGCAGGCGTCATCGCTTTCGATAATAATTGCTTCGTGCCTGTCGGAGTTAAGGTCAAGAGTAGTCGGCCACTTATGGTCAATATAACCGGCATTTAATGTGGCCCCGGTCCCTTGGTCAAGTATTTGCTCGTAGAATAAAGCCTGGCCAATCATAAGCTCAATACCGCCTTCTATCTGGCCTTCGCAACCTTTCCAGAAAATAGCTTTGCCGGTATCAACTGCATTAATAAGTTTAAGTATTTCTACCTCTCCGGTTTCCGGGTCAACAGCCACTTCAGCAGCAGCACCAGAAACACCTCTCACTTCGCATGGGCTGCCTTTCGGGAAACCGTGAATGGGCCTTTGCAGAACCTTTTCCCACGTATAACCACGGCCTACAATGGGGGGCGGTGCCCGGGTTGCAACTTGAGCATGGCTCCTAAAGTTAGCAGGGTTAGCTTTTTCATATATTCTGCCATCTTTGGCTTCGATTTCATCAGTCGGGACATTTAGCATGGTTGATGCCACTTCAAACAGCTGGTTTCTGGCATCCAGTGCCGCCATGTGGAAGGCGGCACCGCCGGTAATGGTCCTGGTGCTACCTCCCTGAAAACCACCATCGGCGCAAACATCGGTATTGCCCCACTCACCTACCATGACATCCTCATATCTAACCCCCAGAGTTTCGGCAACTATATGGCAGTGTGCCGAATTAGTGCCTCCGCTGGCACGACTTATCCCGTCGAGGATAAGTGCAGTACCATCCCTGTTTATATTTACAGTAGCCCCCACCGGGCGTGCCATTGTACCATGAGGGTCTATGTGAGCGCATATTCCAATGCCGTGAAGCTTTCCATCAGGAAGGATGCGTGCTCCAGGCTTATGCCAATTCCGGTTCCAATCAACGGCTTCTGAGATTTGTACTAAAATATCCCTGATGCCATTACTGGCAAGCGGCAAGCCAGTATCCTGGTCGGGAGTATCTGGAGTAACGATATTTTTTAGCCTGAATTCAAGGGGGTTTAAGCCCACTTTTTCAGCCAGCATGTCAATTACAATTTCTGCTAAATAAGTAGCCTGCGGATGGGATATACAGCGCCAGTAGCCGATTCTAGGCTTGTTTGTTGCCACCGTCCAGTTTTTGAAACTGCCGTTAGGGCACTTATAGGTAAATTTCAAGACGTCGTTGGCTTCAACAACCAGCGGCCATCCGTTTGAGCATGCATCACCATAGAAGGTTGAGTCAATGGCAGTGAGAGTGCCATCGCTTTTTGCGCCCATTTTAATGGTGGCCTTTACCGGAAATTGGTGGGTGCGGTTGATGAAGTTTTCAGCCCGGCTAAGGGCAAACTGTACCGGGCAACCGGCTTTTTTTGCCAGCACCGCAGCCACAATAGACCAGTCCCTATCATGCTTATCGCCATGGCCCCCGCCGGTACCGTGAGAAACAAGGTGAACCTTGGCAAGGGGCATCTTGAATGCAGAAGCAATTAGTGACCGCTGGTTGAATGGATTCTGAGAACCGGTCCAGATGTAGAGGTGATCCCCGGTCCAACTGGCTACGGCAGTGCAGGTTTCCAGTGTGCCATGCTGAAAATAATTGGTCCAGCCCAGGGTCCGATTGATAATTATATCTGCCTCGGCAAAACCTTTCTCAATATTTCCCCGGCTTTCTTCCCTGGGATAACAGTTCCGATCAGGGAAGGTGCCTACCAGCGGCGCCCCTGGTTTCATAGCCTCATCCGGGTCTAAAACAGCTGTTAAAACTTCATATTCGACTTCAATCAGTTCAATTGCGCGGACGGCAGTGTCTTCATCAACAGCAGCAATAGCTGCCACTTCCTGTCCATAGTAAAGAATAGTATCTGAAAATACCGGACAGTCCTCGTAAGTGCATATGGCTTCTACGCCCTCTAAAGCCACGGCTTTAGAAGTGTCGATGCTTTTAACCCTTGCATGGGCATACTTAGCCCCGGCAACACGCACAAACAATTTCTTGCCCGGCAAATTATCAGCGGCATAATCTAGCTTGCCGGTTACAATATCCACTATTTGCTTGTCAAGGTTTCCCGGGTTTCCTATTACTGACAGTTCATTCATTTCCTTAAGCCGTTTTTGTGTATGGCGAAGCACGGCATCGACGATTTTCTTGGTATGCCCACAGATACACAGATGGCCCGAAAGCACTTCTCTCACTTCATCCATGGAGGGAGCCGGGTTATTATCAAGAAGTGCCTTGGCCGACATAATAAACCCGGGCGTGCAATAGCCGCACTGGGCGGCATTGTTATTAACAAAAGCCTGCTGTACCGGGTGCAGGTTTATACTGTCTGAAATACCCTCAATGGTGGTAATATGCTTTCCGGTAGCTTCCACGGCCAGTACCAGGCAAGAGACGATAGCTTTGCCATCGATAATTACGGTACAGGCACCGCATGAGCCTCGGTTGCAGCCGATTTTAGTGCCGGTTAAGCCCAGTTTTTCACGGAGTACAAAGGATAATGACCAGTAGGCTTTAGCCTGGAGGGTGTACATAGTTCCGTTAACATTCAGGGTTATACTTCCCAGACCGGTAAACATGCTGTCCAGGTATGCCTTGAGTTCCTGAAGGCTAGAGAATTCTCTGTTATCGTAGGGGCTCATGAACCGGGTGACCGGCTGCTGCCCCGGATAGTTATCAGAAATATATTGAGTCAACTGTTCAAAGGTATCAAAGGCCTTGCCGTCATAGGGGCAAATGTAGCGTGGCTTTTCATTGGTCAGAGTTACCGTTTTAGCGCTGTCATTCGCAGTGCATGCTGAAAAAAGCAGTCCGGAACCCGCGACTGATCCACCCAAAACCACACCGACACTTGCCAAGAACCTGCGCCGTGATAAGTTAACAGGCTCCCCGGCGCTTTTTTTATCCTGCATAACTACGCTTGATTTCCATAAGAATGCCACATTCCTATTTGTGTTTAGTATCCCGGTGTGAAAGCAACGGTACCAGGGCTGGCAGGTAAAGCTACCCTGCCGGCAGGCAGTACAATGCAGTTTTTAAAAGTAAGCCCTGCTATGTAGTAGGATGTAGGCCCTTTATTCAATCCCACCACATCAATCTTGTCCCCCGGCTTATAATTTTTCATATCATCGGGTTCTACCAGGTAACACTTGATTTGATCCACCCAGATAAAGCCTTCATTCAATCCGATAAACATACGTTTATCAACCAGTACATCTTTAAAGACATATATAATGTCATTATACATAGCTTCCATCTTAGTAAAATCACCGTAACCGGTAAAATAAACATTTACCAGGGCTTTGGGGTCAACTTGTGTACAATTATAATATTCCGGTGGCAAAAAGGGTTGAGGGTTCAATACAAAAGTACGGTTGGAGCAACCACCGGTAAGCAACGTTAATAACATTATCAGGACCATCGATATAAATATGGTTGTTTTTTTGTGTGACACTAACATCTATAACCTCCTTGTCTCGTGTATTTTGGGGCTAGATAAGGGCATGACGTAATTATAAAACCCAGTGTTCACTATTCAAGCATTAATGCCTATTCCCACTCATTTGATTATATCATGCTTGCGTAATTGCCTCCGCGATACAAGAACGGCGGCAATCGCGAATAAAAGAATGCCCGGCAGACCGAATACCAGCAGGAACATACCAGGTGCTGTAGGCTCATATCCAGCAGACGAGGCAAAGTAGTTCTGCAGCGCTACCAGCAAAAGCACCAGCCCCAGAGCGGCGATGATCCATTCATACCAGGTAACAGCAATCTTACGGCTACGCAGCCATAGCACTAGTAACATCAAAACAACAGCAAGCAGTATACCTGCAAAAAACCACACATCATCCTCCTCTTTTAATCCCACCCAAAACTGGGCATCTCCAGGTCCCAGAAACCGGCAGGATCCCTTCTGGGGCCCCAGTCCAGCAGGTCGTCCATCTTGCGGAAGGTACGATTCAGTGCCGTAGTTTTAGCGATGGTGCTGCGCATGGTCTTGAAATAGGATGTATTCTGCGGCCGGTTCAGCGGGCACAGCGCCAGGCAGAAGCCGCAGCCGGTGCCGGTCTGGCGCCAGTAGGTATAGCACAGTGGTTCAATTCTAAACCAGCCCTTTACCCCCGGGTTCTTGTAAGGTCCTGGAATCTTCCAGGTGGGTTCAGTGTCCGGTGCTATGGCATGCGCCGGGCACATGTCAGAACATTTTTTGCAGACGCGGCAGAAGTCCATAACACCGGTATCGATGGGCTTGGTGGGCGCCAGCGGAAGGTCGGTAATCATCTTGAATACACGATGTGAAAAGCCCCGGCCGGGAGTTATTATATGCTCTATCCGGCTTATTTCCCCCAGTCCTCCCATTACCCCTAATCCAACTGATGTCCCCAGGGCATTGGGCCGGGGTTCTCCATAGCAGTTATATCCCAGGGTGCGGATAAAGTCCTGGAAGCGGTCTTGCAGCCAGGGCCCCTGGGCATAGGGCATATACACCGTGGCTTCCGCGTTGAATGACGGCAGCCTCCTCGTTAGCTCATGGGACATCATCATGGTGTAGACGATCACCCAGCGCGCTTTCTTGGGCAGAATTTTGACTTTCTCACTTTCTTCCCCGAGTTCCACATCTTTGATCTCCATTTGCTTACCGTCTACGTCGTAGGTATAGATTAATTTCTCGGTAGTATCCGTATCCAGTTCGACATAGGCCACATCAACGGCCCCGTAGAGGCGCATGACTGTCCTCACCATGCGGGCGTTTTCTTCGGGGGTTCCTTCCCATCTGGGTACACCCAGGCTCTCAGGTGTCGGTGACTTCTTATATCCCAAATAGCTGTGAGGATCGAAGGCATAGCCCTGAGCACCCATCTTTACGGCATAGTCCTTCAGGGTATGACCCGGACGCTTATCCCGGATCCATTTTTTGGCATTTGCCAGGCCTACCTGGCTTAAGATCCCAGCGGTTTCCTTACCCACGGCTTTGGTGAAGCCGTTGACAAACATAACTTCACGGTAATCGAAGCGCTCCAGTATCTTCCAGTCGATCTCCACTGTGGGTTTGTCCACTTCTTTGACCCAGGCAGGCCGCTTCCAGTCAGCTTGGGGTGAGGCTATCACTTCATCCATATCACGTATAGCTGGCGGGGCGACGGCTAGAGCCCCCAGACCAGCACTTCCCATCCCCAGGGCTTTCAGGAACTCACGGCGACTGAGAATAGAATGATACTTGGACATGTTACACCTCCGAATTCTATAATCGACTGACCATTACTAGATCACAATAGCAAATAGATATATACTATTGCTCAGATTCTATTTTATGCTCGCTCGATAATCCTCCTAATAAACCAATAGCCCCAAGAAAACAGTAGTTTTCTTGGGGCTATTTATATAATTACCTGGAAACAGTTTTCAGCATATGCTGAGCTATGCCAACCGCATATATACTGGGTCATTCCATCAATGATTTCACCCAAAATACTCCAGTTTAAAATACGGAGGATACTGGCATAATCCCCCGATGGAAGCATGTCTAAATAACAATCGCGAAGGATGGTAATAAACTGAGGAGCATGATCTGAAAGAAACCCGACATGGTCGTCATGATATACAAAACCGGCCCCCGATATGCTGCTAAAGAGCAGACAGGCAACCATCAATAACTTTAATCCTGGCAACCTAAACATTTCAGCCACAATGCGACGTCTGTAGTTGACCAGTTTTATTACTTGCCATTTTATACACCTTTTAGATTAAGGTGTCAATTGGATGTAAGAGTCCAGTACATATTGGATTTTTGGGGGTTAGTGACAAAGTTATCCAAATAGTAGCGCAAAGGCGGAAGTTTTCCAATAGCCCGGTGAG
>QZJY01000036.1 GCA_003597995.1 Dehalococcoidia bacterium | reverse complement strand
ATAGAGAAACTCTGGCAATTAGCAGAGCGCTCTGGTCGGTAACAGGAATTATGAGGCAACTAGGAGGTCTTCGGTAACAGTTATATTTGACGCAATACGCACCCACATTCACCTTGTATTTGCGAACAATATCACTGTAAATATGTTGTTTGGGACATTTTGTATTTCTTAATTCATTTATATTCTTCTGCATTAACCATTTCATTGCGATTCTATTCATTGTGATAGTAAGTGGCAATATATATTGGAATAGATTACATAACCATGTATAATATTTTTGATGGAAAGTGTTTGGATTACAGATAGGCTTGGCAAATCTTGGAAAGTGGAAGTTGACATTCAATCGGATGACAATTCTCAAATCATTCTGGTCAACTTGTTTATATTAAACCCAAAAATAGAGTACGCGTTTACGCGTGGGTATCTCTCAATAATGAAAACTGGGAAAACAGCCAAAATAGAAGATTTGGTAATAGAATACCCAGAACTAGAAAATCGAGGAATTGGTTCAGCTTTGTTGAATTTGATGGAGGCTATTTCGCGGAAAATAGGGGCAATAAAAATGACTGGTGAGCTGAGTGTTGAAGATGCTGACCACTTTGGGAAACTGAAATATTTCTATCACAAACATGGTTATCGAATTTATCTTAAGAAGCATCCCGATAATAACTCAGCATTTTACGGGCGTATTTTCAAGAGTCTTACACAATGAAGAATATATAGGCAGGGCATCTGTGGTTCAAAAATTGTGGGAATTTGTAGCAATAAGGAAGTCATATAATTAATTTTACGAGGTAAAACATGAAACCAGCTAATCTGAATTTGGTTAATATTAGACAAGGTGAAACTGCCACAGTCCCTTGGGATGACAGACGAGTGACATTTATCTTTGTAAGTGGGAATGAAATTTGCACAGACCATACGCATTCGGGCAAGATGATTATTCTGGACAAAATCAAAATAGGCGATATCCTACTAGCAGCTTGGACTGGTCAATGGACTACGGATATATTCCAGCTTGATATAAAATGGTTAAAAAGGACTGAGCAATACAAATATCACAGGAAACAAATTAGGGAAGAAGCTAAGAAACAAGCTGAACATTAAGCGACACACTGGCAGGACGCTCAGAAATTTAGGAATTTGCCACCACTAGGCATATAATAGACATAAGGCAAGAAAGATGGACAACCAAGAAACTTGGGCAAAATGCCGTGAATGTCAGACAGAGTTGACAGAAAAGGACAAGGTGTGTCCGAAGTGTGGTTCAACTAGTAAGATACATGAACTCAGTGCTTTTGATGGATTAATAGGTAGAGAAACTATTAAATTACAAAAGAAGAAAACTGGCGAAGGTGGGGTTTATTCCGAATCAATAGATGGATGGTTCCCAAGTGGCGACCCTAAGTTGACCGAAGGGGTGTATCAGTCTAGAACAATAGATAAAGAAAAAGATACATATGACCAGATTGTTAAAGATGCAAAGACTGGTGAATTGTTGCACGAAGAACACATGCCGTTAAGTGAACACAAGAACAAAGAAAAATAGCGCACTTACTTTTTAGGCAAGTTCCTCGGATATTGGGCTGAATTTCTTGTGTGCGTTAGCGGCATCGTCTGAGTTGCGACTTTGCAACTAACACTGAGTCAGGCTTAAGGTTAAATGCCCCCAAGCGATACTTCCAGTAAGTGCCTGTCAACTTGCTTTTCTAGCATGTGTATCGTAGAATTTACGCACAGGCAACGAGCGGGTGTAACTCAGCGGTAGAGTGCATGCTTCCCAAGCATGACGTCGCGGGTTCGAATCCCGTCACCCGCTCCAAAGAACCTGCAAATCACCCGATAGATTTAATCGCGGTATCCTAAAATACATTACAAAAAGCCCAACTGGATGAACATTTAGCGCGACCTGGCGTGTTTCAATTCACGGTTATGCCGGGACGTGCGCAAAGGGCGGCCGACAGGCAACGTCAATTTATCCGCATCCAGCGGTTTTTTAATACCTGTGAAACCGCACTGGAGACAATGAGCGAAACAATCGCTTTCTTCCGTGTCCATGAAGACATCCCCACCGCACCTGGGGCAGCATTTCAATTTCCAGTTAGCCATTGTTTTCCACCTTATTCATGATAATAACCGACTGTAACTCGACGGGAAGGGATTTATGAACTGTGTATAACGTTTCCGTGAGGACGGAAAATAATTCCATCCTCGCTAAAAGAGCCATGCGCCTGATGTTCGATCTCTTCGCCCAGTATTCCCTTGATTACGGCCATCATCTCCTTCATTTCAATTAAGAGGCGATCCATCTCATCCATTATCTTGACGGTTTCATCAAGCGATGGTGCAGACTCTATTCCCGTAAATACCCGTTCCATTATATTTTGACCTCCCTATGCACCGCAGCTTTGAATGGATTGTTCAAGCATATACTTTCAAATGTGAAAAAATCATAAAATTGTGGGCTTAATAATTAAAGAATTATTACATTTTCCTAATGCCGCTCCCGGAATAAATTAGTGGTGTTTATTTATCCGGCAATTTAAGACTCTGCGCAGTTATGTGTAAAGTAGTAAAATGAAACCCGAGGTAATGCAACTTTGAACGCATCCCGGGAAGAGAATCGAAACAGTCTGAGACTCCGCGAAGCACGAAGACTTGAGAGGATATATATTTATCATCGCTGGCTGTATGTGGTGGCGATTTTGCTTATGGCTGCCGTCTATAGAAACTTGCCCGTTGCAGCGATAATAGCGCTTTCGCTGGGGTTAGGAGCGGCCAATATCATGGCATGGTATTTTTCGCGCCGGCTGGATACGATGAATGGACAGACAGTACTCGGCCGGAGTATTTTCGCTGTAGACGGGCTGGCATCGTGGGGGTTGATGCTACTGTTCATCAGGGAACCCTCGGCTATAATTTACGCTATCTTCGCGCTTGTCGTCATTGAGGGAGCAGTGCGCTTCAGCCTCATTGGAAGCCTGTTGACCGGCGCGTTTTTTATCCTGGGTCTGTCCGCGGCGTGGATATACAGAGTGAGCTTTCTGGATATGAGTTTTGACCTGGCGGCCTATGTTTTCTGGGTAGGTCTGATAACTCTAATCTCTATAATGGTGGGCATGGTGGTCAGGGAGTCGCGTAAACAGCGGGCCTATGCCGAAGCGCTGTCCACCGAAAAGACGCTGCTGCTGGAACGCCGTCGCATTTCCAACGAACTGCACGACACAGTCCTTAAAAGCCTGCAGGGACTGGCGCTCGAGGCGCATGCGCTGAGCAGGGTTTCCGAGCGCAAAGACACGCACCCGGTCGAGGAACGGGCGCGTTACATAGAAGAAGTGTGCAACAGCATGAGCCAGGAAATCAGGGGAGTAGTTTTCGAGTTGCGCGATGAAAATGGAAACGTCCACGAGGGAATAAAACCACAGATTGAGGGGATTGTCGGAAGCTGGCGAAAGAAATCGGGTATCGCAGCCGAGCTTGTATTCTCGGGAGAGGTACCGGAATTACCTTTAAAACGGGCACATGACCTGCGCCGGATGGTAGAGGAGGCGCTGGCCAATATTCAAAGACATTCAGGTGCCTCGCGAGTGAAAGTTTCGCTCGTATCGACAGACGAGTTACTAAAACTGGAAATCTGTGATAACGGACACGGTTTTACCTGCACGACGGAAGATCTTTATTCTTTTGTACGGATGGGCCGGCTGGGGCTGGTTTCGATGAAAGAACGCGTTGAACTGGCGGGAGGGTCTTTTCTGATAAACAGCGACGGCAGGGGAACCGTAATCTCGGTCGTCATCCCGCTGGATAAAGCACAGAAGAAACCGGCGGGCGGACAATGAGCAGCATAAAGGTATTCATCGTGGATGACAACTTCGTCGCCAGGCGCGGCCTGCGCAGCGTTCTGGAGGCGGAAGACGGTATCGCCGTCGTGGGAGAAGCATCGAGCGGCTCGGAGGCGCTAAAACGGCTGCACGAGTGCCCGGCTGATGTCGTCTTGATGGATATCCGCATGTCAGATATCGATGGCATCGAAGCGACTTCAATGCTTCTTCGCGAGAAACCTGACGCCCGTATACTCATGGCGACAGTGATTGATGATCCAGCGGTGCATATGAATGCCATGCTCGCCGGCGCTAGGGGGTACCTGGTTTACGGGCATTTCGCGCCGGAGTCATTGACTGACGCCATTAGGGCGGTGGCCTCAGGGCAGCTCGTTAATATTCCTTCCATCCCGGAAGAAGCGAGAATCCATAGGTTTGAAAGTGAACGGGGCGTTTTAACCCAGCGCGAGGACGAGATACTGAGGCTTATTGCCGCAGGCAAAGACAACCGCGAGATAGCGGCGTCGCTTGATATCGAAGAAAAGACGGTGAAGAATCACATCAACAGCATCTATTCCAAAATCAGTGTGCGCAGCCGCCGGGAAGCCATCTATTACATGCTGGATTCCATGTTTAAGGAAGCTCTTTAGATAACCTCTGGTAACTCAAATCTATTCTTAAGCTAACTTCAGCGCCGCCATGGGTTACTCTCAGCCATGGCTTTCCCCAGAGCCAGCAGATTTTGTGGACGCATCATCATTAACGGAAGGCTGAGATTCTGGTGAGAACCTGCGGCGTAATCATTAATACGGTCAATTTCAGGTTTGAGGGAAGCCAGTTCATCTGTGCGTCCGTTTTTTATGATTTCGTCTAACCGATAGCTCATCTCAATGCCTCGTGCGTAGTTTGCCACTATCTCTTCGGATTTCCTGTATGGGAGCTGGCCGTATTTGGCTTTGAGGCGAACCAGGAATATAAGCGAACCATAAGTTGCTGCCGCAATCTGCTCTGTAGACATCTCTGCCGTCTGGTATTCCAACCTGTCCTTCCAACCCGGCAAGGCGAGGGCATCGAGGCGCTGCTCAAATGTGCGAAAACGTGGCTTGAAGCCGTAACTCTCAGGGCTTTCGAGAAGCGGAGAACTACAAGGCAAAGAGCACGGAGCGATGGAAAGAGACAGCCGCCTGTCGCCGTCGAAACGCCTGAGCAGGTATTCACAATAGATTGTAGTTTCAATAACAGATTCAGCAGTCTGACCGGGCAACCCGATCAGGAACAGGATTTCCACACTCTGAACTTTGGCCCTGAGAGCGGACTCTATGGTAGATTCGAGGTCCCGGTTGGAGTATGTGTGCCCCAGCATTTTTCTCACACTCTCGTCGTGAGAGCCGGGCGCTATGTTCAGCCGGAATCCCGGCGATGCGCGGGCTATCTCCTGGATAAAAAAGGCGGGTGCCGCGTCGCCGAGCTCTAAAACAAGCTGATTGGCAACGGGTCTATGCTGCAACAGGCTCAGCAGGCGTTCCCCGTAATTTTCACCAGGCATACGTATATCGCCTTTTATGGAGACAGGTGCGGGGCTGAAGCGGCATAATTCCGCGATGTCGCGGTAAACATCTTCCGGCGCGCGAAAAGCAGGGAGTTCACCAGATGTTTCCTGGCTCACAAATAAAGGGGAGGCTGCACAGCCTGTCTTGAAGATGCTAATCTCAGGGTGATGCAGCCATCGCTTCAAGAGTGCGGCACTGTCGAAAGCGCGGTAGCGCAATATTTGGCCTGCGACGCTCGTATAGTACTCCGTAACATTGAGATTGGGCGAGGCGAAATCAGCAGACAACTCATTCTGGCGTACCCTGCCGCTTTTTTCTTTCCAGACAAGGCCGGGGATTTTGCTGAATCTACCAACAACGGCAGCTTGCATAAATTGCGCGGCTGAGGTTCCATCGAAGTTGCCGCGCATGACGCAATCCACATCTGGATAATTTATCAACCCAAGGTGAAAATGAATGGCAGCGCATCCATAGAAGATGGTCCTGGATTCAGGGCGGTATTTTTTGATGAGCCGGGCGACTTCAAGAGCGTCTCGGACTTGCACTGTCTCGTTCATCCCTATGGCGAAAACAGGGGCCTCCAGCTTCTTAATGGAGGATTCGACATCGAAACGCTTGCTCCGAGCCATGCGATATGGCAGGTCAATGACTCGCTCTCTGTACCCCGCTTTTTCAAGCCGGCTTACGACAGCGAAAAGGTCGATAAAAGGCATGCCGGCAGCATGGGAATTTCTGGGCTCGTTCTGAGGCACGTGCAAGAAGGGCAGTTTGTGAAAGTCGTATGTGTCCGAAATGCGGAGCAGTATGAAGTCGGTCTGCGGCATTTTATTCCTTCTGGCTCAAGACGGCTCAAACGTGGATAATCTTGAAGTATGGTCGATGTAATTATAGCATCCGGCCTGATTCCTCGCTCGGCTGGTACGCCAGAGGACATGGAGAATTGAATTCGGAGTGAAAGGACGGCAACTGGCTTGCGCGGTAAAGTCTCTTTTGCTAGACTATTAGCTCGGTGGGCCGCTAGCTCATTTGGTAGAGCACCTGACTTTTAATCAGGTGGTGCTGGGTTCGAATCCCAGGCGGCTCACGCCTTATTTCCCCGAGTTGCTAACAAATTGCTAACATTTACTTGACCCCAATGATATAATCCTCTAAACACGTTTGATACTATTGTAGGTTGAATATGAGAAGAGACTCAGAGGCTTCTGAGCAAGCACAGACCCAAGAGGAGAAGGTTATGGATCCTGTTTTAGGTTTGATGGGGAACAAAGTATTAGAGCGGGTATTGGATGAAGCATACGACTTTTTCAAAAGTCAGGCAGAGCTCAACATAAAAAAGATATACATAAAAAATAAAATTCCTTCATTATTAGCGAATTTTAACTCTATAAGAATGGTTAAGACGCTTTGGCAAATAGATAAACCAATTGATGTTGAACAGTTTTATTGTCCCCTCCATTTTCTTGCCGAAGGTCAAACTGGAAATGAAATGGGCAAAACAAAACCGAATAACTCCACTAAACGAATTACAATCGACAATGCATTAGAATTCAAAACAACAAACAACATTGTGATCAAAGGAATAGCTGGGCAAGGGAAAACAATATTTTTAAGGCATTTATGCGTGAAAGAAGTAGAACGGGGAGAACGAATACCAGTATTTATTGAACTAAGAAGGATCCAACCTGGTGAAACACTACTCCTTCATATCAACCATTATCTTGAGGTATTAAATTTAAATATCGATGAAAAAATATTCAAAGCTCTATGTGATTCGAAGAAATTTATATTTCTTTTTGATGCTTTTGATGAAATCCCCGAAGTGGAAAAACCAAGAATAATCAATGAAATTGAAAGATTAGCATATACAACTAAAAATGCTCAAATTATTATCACTACTAGGCCGGATACACAAATAGAAATGTCACCCAGTTTTGAGGTTATTGCAATGGATAACCTACGGGGTGAAGAATATATTGGTTACATTGACAAATTGGCCGATTCAGAATACGGTGATCTTTTAAAAAAGGCAATCAAAGCTCATGATTCTCCAATTGAACAACTGTTGTGCACTCCGTTGCTAGTCACAATGCTAATATTTTCCTACAGAAGCTATCCAAGGTTGCCTGAAAGATTGTCGGATTTTTATGAATCAATATTTGACATATTGCTAAAAAGGCACGATAGTTCTAAACCTGGATTTACTCGAGGTCGTCGAACATCCTTAAATGACCATCAATTCAGACAAATATTCGATGCTTTCTGTTTTATAACGAGTGCAAAAAAATTACGTTCTTTTAAAGAGAAGGACGCTTATATCGACATTTCTCAATCAATGAAAATCGTGGATATTCAAGATGACGCTGAAAATTATCTTAAAGATGTGAAACAAGTAACTTGCTTACTTCTTGAAGAAGGTCACGAATTTAGATTTATACATAACAGTGTCCAAGAATATTATTCGGCTTCGTTCATCAAAGATTTGCCAGAATCAAAAGCAAGCGAATTTTATAAAGCTTGCGTCGACACGAAACATTTTTACGCTTGGAGAGAACAGCTTAAGCATCTTCAATCCATAGATAGATTTAGATATTGTCAATATTACATGTTGCCACTTTGTAGACAGTGGTTCGGAAAAGAAGATCATGAACTTGAACAAGGTAATTCAAAACTCGAAGACACACAGTTACTAAATATTATTAAGCACTTGGGCGTTGATTTTGAATTAGAAGGTAGAGCGTTGACCGTAATGGCTCAACCTTTGTTACAAATAGCAACGAATATAACGACCAATAACGTCTTTGACGCGTTTTTTGGAACAAACTATAAGGAATTCATCCCTAAATTTTCAAAAGAACACAGTTCTTCAGTTTTTGGCAAAACGTATACTTTAGATTTAAGTGCTGTTTATTTGGCTGGTTTGCTACCTAAACCTATAATCAATGTTATCCAAGAAACTAGTAATGATGCTTATGAATTATGGAAGGAAGCTCGATCTTTTATTATAAAACAAGATTCCTTAAATATGATTGAGCTAGTGGGAAAATAAAAGCCATCTTGCTAACATTCCTGTTAACAAAGTGGCTAACATTTCTTGTCAGACATTGTGATCAGTTAGTAAAATATAATCTCATTGAGGCAGGGAAAGGTGAAGCTTGTTAGGCTATTTTACGCCTTACCATGCTTAGTCTGAATCTTTTAATCAGGTGGTGCTGGGTTCGAATCCCAGGCGGCTCACGCCTGACTTCCCCAGAATTGCCGACATTTTAGAGTTAAACCTGCATAACGCGTAATTATTATCTTCTTTAAGTTTTATATCTGGATTTGACACGATTTATTTGGCCGTCTATAATTCTTTCCAACTTAATATTTAAAGGCTGGGAACGAGACGAGTAAGCCACCAGCAAAGCTCAGAGAGCCGGGTAAGGTGTGAGCCGGTGCTTTTGCAAAGGGCTGAATGGCCTCGGAAGCTGCGGACCGAAAGCTGAAGCGATTAGGTCTTGCCGGAACGGACTCCGTTAACAAAGTCCAGGGTATCGTCCCGCCTAGGCGGGTCCGTACCCGACAAGAGATAGATCCGATTATATCGGATTTAATTAGGGTGGTACCGCGAAGGATAAATCCTCTCGCCCCTTCTGGGACGAGGGGATTTTGTTTTACTGCGGAGAAAAAGTATGTACCACCCGACATTGGAAGAGGCTAAAAAACTAAAAGACGCAGGCAACCTGCTGCCGGTCTACCGCGAAATCAGCGCTGACCTGGAGACGCCTGTCTCTGCCTTTCTCAAGATTAACCGCGGCGGCTATTCATTCCTGCTGGAGAGCGTCGAAGGTGGGGAGAGGCTGGCACGCTACAGCCTCATCGGCACCGAACCATATAAGATACTCAGCACGAGAGCAGGAGATGGGGATGACCCCCTATCTCTCATCGCTGCTGAGCTTTCCCGCTACAAGTTAGTCTCATTGGAGGGACTGCCGCGTTTTTGCGGCGGCGCCGTCGGTTATCTATCCTATGAAACGGCCACCCGCTTCGAAAATCTGCCGTCGCCCGCCAAAGACCCTCTCGGTCTGCCCGAAGCACTTTTCATGTTCACGGACACGCTGCTCATATTCGACCATGTTACACATAAAATCAAAGTCTTGAGCCATGTCCACCTGGGCGGCGACATAGAAGTTGCCTATCGTCAGGCGGTGAACAGGATAGACGAGTTGGTGGAGAGGCTGAACCAGCCACTACCCTCAGAACAAAGCGGCAAGACGTCCGCACCAGATGTTTCTGACGCTCAGCCGGATTCGAACTTCACCCGGGAGGAATTTGAAACTGCCGTCGGCAAGGCTAAAGACTACATCACTGCCGGAGAAGCCATTCAAGTCGTGCTGTCTCAACGCATTTCCCAGCCTACAGACGCCAGCCCGTTCGCCATCTACCGCGCCCTGCGCAGCATCAACCCGTCGCCTTATATGTTTTTTCTCGACTGCAAAGACTTTCATATCATCGGGGCTTCGCCTGAGATACTGGTGCGTGTGGAAGACGGGGCTGTGATGACACGGCCGCTGGCAGGAACCAGACCGAGGGGTAGTACGCCGGCAGAGGACTCACGACTGGAACAGGAGTTGCGCAGTGACGAAAAGGAAAGCGCTGAGCACATCATGCTGGTGGATTTGGGGCGCAACGATATCGGGCGGGTAAGCCAGCCCGGCAGCATTGAAGTCAGCGACCTTATGAATGTTGAGCGCTACTCCCATGTGATGCACCTGGTCACTCACGTGCAGGGAAAACTGAGCGAAGACCTGACGGCTTTCGACGCCCTGCGGGCATGTTTCCCGGCGGGGACAGTATCCGGCGCTCCCAAGATACGCGCCATGCAGATTATCGCCGAGCTGGAGCCTGAAAAGCGCGGCCCTTATGCCGGAGCAGCTGGCTACTTTTCGTATTCCGGCAACATGGACATGGCAATTGCCATCAGGACGATGGTGATGACAAAGGGCGTAGCTTACATTCAGGCCGGTTGCGGCATTGTCTATGACAGCGTGCCGGAACGCGAGTACCAGGAGACGCTTAACAAGGCGCAGGCGTTGCTCAGGGCTGTGAAGCAGGCTGAGGAATGATTTGTCAGATGGGAGGTGAGAGATGTGTTGTTGCTTATAGATAACTACGATAGCTTTACCTATAACCTGTTCCAGTATTTTGCGGAACTCGGACAGCAGGTGCTGGTAATCCGCAATGACAAAACAACACTGGATGAAATCGAAGCGTTAAGACCCGAGCGCATAGTCATCTCGCCGGGGCCGTCAACACCGTCACAGGCTGGTATCTCCAACGATGTCATCCTGCGTTTCGGTCCCAAGCTGCCGGTACTGGGAGTCTGCCTGGGCCACCAGTGCATCGGCTACAGCTATGGCGCTAAAATCGTGAAAGCCAGAACGATAATGCACGGCAAGACATCTCAAATAAAGCATGCGGGTCAGGGCGTGTTTGCCGGACTGCCCAATCCGTTTCCGGCCATCCGCTATCATTCGCTGGCGGTGGAAGCGCTGCCCGAATGCCTCGAACCAACCGCCTGGGCGGACGACGGCACTATCATGGGGCTGCGCCACAAGCAATACGCCGTAGAGGGCATACAGTTTCATCCAGAGTCGTTCATGACGCAGGGAGGCAAGGAAATACTAAGCAATTTCTTATCTTATGGAGGGAAAAATGATTAAAGAAGCCATCGCTACTCTAGTACGCGGGAACTCGCTCAGCACCGACGAAGCCGCTGTTGTCATGCAGGAGATAATGGAGGGACAGGTCACTCCATCGCAGCTCAGCGCCTTTCTTACCGCGCTTTCCATCAAGGGTGAGACGATGGATGAGATTACCGGGCTGGCCCGCGTCATGCGGGAGAAAGCCCTGCGCGTCGAGTCGGATAGCGAAACGATAGACATCGTCGGCACGGGCGGGGACCAGGCTGGAACATTCAATATCTCGACCACCGCCGCCTTCATAGCCGCAGGGGCAGGTCTTAAAGTGGCCAAGCACGGCAACCGCGCCGCCAGCTCCAGGAGTGGTGCCGCTGATGTGCTGGAGGCTCTGGGTGTCAGGCTCGACCTGACTCCCCAACAGGTATCTGCCTGTTTGGAAGAGGTCGGCATAGCCTTTATGTTCGCCCAGGCATTTCATCCGGCCATGAAATATGTCGGCCCCACCCGGCGCGAAATCGGCATACCCACTGTATTCAATATACTCGGGCCTCTCACCAATCCGGCAGGCGCTCAGACGCAGGTGCTGGGTGTGGCCCGCGAGCCTCTGCTGGAAAAAATGGCCGGGGCGCTTAAGAGCCTGGGGCTGCGGCATGCATTGGTTGTTCATGGGGAAGATGGGCTGGATGAGATTACCATCACCGGCAAGACCCACGTCTGCGAACTCAAGGACGGTCAAATTAGACGCTATACTATTTGCCCTGAAGATTGCGGCCTGTCTAGGGCGGAAGCGGGAAGCATAAAAGGCGGCAGCGCCGCCGACAATGCCGCTATATTACGCGGCATACTGTCCGGTGAGGGCGGGCCCAGGCGCGACGTGGTGTTGCTGAACGCGGCAGCCGCACTGGTAGCTGGAGACAAAGTTGCCACCATGTCGGAAGGAGTGGCTTTAGCGCGCCAGGTTCTGGACAGCGGCAAGGCGCTGGCCAAACTGGAGCAGTTAATCAGTTATAGCCGGAGTCTGGCATGATACTCGACCAGATAGTGGCGCACACACGGGCTGAGCTGGCTGGCAGGAAAGAGTGGGTGCCTCTGGCAGAGGTAAAAAAACTGGCAGTGCTACAACTACCTGCCCGTAGCCTGGCTGCTACGTTGAGCGGCGGCGATATCAAACTTATTGCTGAAGTTAAGAAGGCCTCGCCGTCCAGAGGCGTCATCTGTCGTGACTTTGATCCTGTCAGAATTGCCCGGGCATATGCGTCGAGCGGAGCCTCGGCCATATCCGTGCTGACCGAGGAGAAATATTTTATGGGCAGACTGGCGTATTTGAAAGACATCAGGGATGACCTGGGAAGTAATGGACCTCCCCTTCTGCGCAAGGATTTCATCATCGACCCATACCAGGTATATGAGTCGCGAGCCAGCGGCGCCGATGCCCTGCTGCTTATCGCGGCCATTCTGACGCCGGACAGATTGAAAGAGCTTCTGGATTTGAGCCATGAACTGGGCATGGAATGCCTTGTGGAGACGCATAACGAAACCGAGATTGAGATGGCGCTTTCTGTCGGTGCGCGGATTATCGGCATCAACAACCGCGACCTGCAAACATTCAATGTGGATATACGTACGACCGGGCGGCTGCGGCCGCTTATTCCGCCGGATAGGCTTGTGGTCAGCGAAAGCGGCATCCGAGGGCGTGATGATATGCAAAAAATGAAGCAGTGGGGGGTCAGCGCTGTACTCGTCGGGGAGGCGCTGGTGTCGGCCCCGGATATTGGCGAGAAGATGAAGGAACTCCTTGGTTAAAATCAAAATCTGCGGTTTGACGGAAGTGGAGCACGCATTCGGCGCAGCCGGGGCAGGGGCGGATTTTTTGGGGCTGGTCTTCGCTCCCAGCCGACGACGGGTAACGCTGGAGAAGGCGCGAGAGATAGTGGAGGCTGTCCACTATCTGGACTGCCCTCCCGCGATGGTAGGAGTCTTTGTGAATGCGCCGGTGGTTGAGGTCAATCGCATTGCCGATATGTGCTGTCTCGATTGGGTGCAGTTGAGTGGTGATGAAAGCCGGGAATACTGTTCTGAGATTGCACATCCTATAATCAAAGTAATTCATGTTTCATCTCATTCAGATTTTGGCAAGCTCGCGGCTGAAATCGAGGACGGCTACCGGGTGAGGCCGGAAGGTGAGCTCATTTATCTGCTGGATACCAAATTAGAAGACTCCTACGGCGGAACGGGCAGGGTTTTTGACTGGCGGCTGGCACGTGAAATCTCGAGGAGGAGCAACGTCATCATAGCCGGGGGGCTTAACCCGTCAAATGTCGGGCGATTACTCAAGGAAGCGCCTCCCTGGGGGGTGGATGTATCCAGCGGGGTGGAAACCGATGGAAAGAAAGACATGTTAAAGATAAGAGCTTTTATTGAATCTGTGAGGGAGTTCGAGAAGAAGCAAAAAGGAGAAAGTCGTGTTACCTGATAAACGGGGATATTTTGGCGAATACGGCGGACGCTTTGTGCCCGAGACGCTGGTACCGGCGTTGGATGAACTGGTTCAAGCTTATCATGAGGCTAAAGCCGACAACGCTTTCTGGGATGAGTTTGGTTCTCTCTCCAGGGATTTTTCCGGCAGGCCTACGCCGCTCTATCTGGCCGAGAGGCTGAGCGCTAATTGCGGCGGCGCCCGCATTTTCCTCAAGCGCGAAGACCTGGCGCACACCGGCGCGCATAAGATTAACAACGCCCTGGGACAGGGTCTGCTGGCCAAAAAGATGGGCAAGCGCCGCATCATCGCCGAGACAGGCGCGGGGCAGCACGGAGTGGCTACGGCAGCGGTCTGCGCCAAGCTGGGGCTGGGATGTATCGTCTATATGGGAGAGGAAGACATCAGGCGGCAGGCCCCAAATGTTACACGCATGAAGCTCATGGGAGCCGAGGTCAGGGCTGTATCCAGCGGCAGCAAAACACTGAAGGACGCCATCAACGAGGCCATCCGCGACTGGGTGACCAACGTCGGCGACACCTACTATATCATCGGCTCGGTGGTAGGGCCGCATCCCTATCCCATGATGGTGCGCGATTTTCAGTCTGTCATTGGAAAAGAAGCGCGTAAACAGGCGCTCGAAAAATGCGGACGCCTGCCCGACTATGTCGTCGCCTGCGTGGGCGGCGGCAGCAACGCTATGGGCATTTTCGATGCTTTTATTGATGACAAAGACGTTAAGCTCATCGGAGTTGAGGCGGCAGGCAAAGGACTCGATACGGAAAAACACGCTGCCTCGTTGCTGGCGGGGCGACCTGGTGTACTGCACGGAGCCAGATCCTATGTTTTGCAGGACAGCTCGGGACAGATAAGCGAGACGCACAGCATCTCTGCCGGACTGGACTATCCCGGCGTCGGGCCCGAGCATGCCTATCTCAAGGACATCGGAAGGGCGAGCTATGTGGCTGTGAGCGACGGCGAAGCCCTTGGGGCTTTTCAGCTCCTGTGCCGCAGCGAGGGCATCATTCCGGCGCTGGAATCATCCCATGCTATAGCGCACGCTGTCAAGCTGGCCGGCGCTCTGAAGAAAGAACAAACCGTGCTGGTTAATCTCTCTGGCCGTGGCGATAAAGACCTGGACATTGTGGCAAAAGCGCTGGAGGTGGGAAATTGAAACGCATTGCCGATGTTTTCGCCCATAAAGGACGAAAGGCACTGATAGCCTATATAACTGTGGGCTATCCCAGTATAGAAACCACCATGAAAGTGGTACCTCTGCTGGCTGAATGCGGCTGCGATATCGTGGAGCTGGGCATTCCATTTTCCGATCCCCTGGCTGACGGGGCCACCATACAGAACGCCAGCCACCACGCCCTGCTTAATAGAGTCACCCCGCAAATGTGTCTCGATGTAGCAGCGAAACTAAGTAAAAAGGCTGACATCCCGCTCGTGTTCATGACCTATCTCAACCCGCTGCTGAGCTATGGACTGGCTGAGTTCTGTCGAGCTTGTGCGCAGTCCTCGGTAAGCGGTCTGATTATTCCCGACCTGCCGCCCGACGAAGGCGGAAAGCTGGACAAACTGGCGCGACAAAACGGGATTGACCTCATCTACCTGCTGCCGCCGACGGCTACGGAGGAGCGCACCAGACTGATAGCTCAGAGGTCGCATGGTTTCATCTATCTGGTTTCGGTAACGGGCGTTACGGGAGCAAGGACAAGTCTTCCTCAGAACCTGGAGGCTTCTATCGCCAGACTCAGAACAATCACCGCCAAGCCCTTATGCGTGGGTTTCGGCATCTCCAGCCCCGAGCAGGCTCGCGAGGCGGCAAAGATGGCCGATGGAGTCATCATCGGCAGCAAGATAATACAGCTTATGGAAGCGGATGCGTCCCTCGCGGCTCTGAAAGATTTTGCAAAAGAGGTCAGGGAATCGCTGGACGGACTGGTGTGAAGAGAAAAGAGAGCGCTTCGTGCTGGTGCTCTATTCCACGCGCGCAAAGGTAAACTCATTCCGGTTCACGAAAAATAAAAGGGGGGCATGATGAATGCCCCCCCTCTATTACCCCTCTTCAGAGTAAACTGTTACCCTACGTAGGTCTGTATGGCTGGAAGGAGTTCGCTCATAGGCAGTAAGCCATGTTCATTACGGGGTCACCGCTATTGTCCCAAACGTCCGCAGCATCGTTGATGCCGATGACCTGCCCCGCCATGTTGAGCAGTGGGCCGCCGCTGTCGCCGCCATTCATGGCGGCATCCGTCTGGACGTAATTAAACCCGTCGTCCAGCCGCCTGAAGGCGGAAATCATGCCGAAGGTGAATGAGGGGCTGGGAGTATAGCCGAGGGCGAAGCCAGCCGAGACGACGTAATCGCCCACAGAGGCAGCCGAAGATGAGCCCAGGGTGGCGGCCTGCAAGCCGGAAGGAACGGTACTAAGTTGTATTACCGCCCAGTCGCGTCCATACGAGCCGGTGACAAACGTGGCCGGGATGGTGGTGCCGGTGCTTAACGTAACGCTAATAGTTGTGCCGGGGCTGAATGTGGTCCTTTCTAAAGTCACTACGTGAAAACAGGTCAGAATGTAGCCGCGGCTGCTGCTGATTATCACGCCTGTTCCGCTACCTCCGCCGAAGCGGGGGATGTTGACTTCTATATAGACCATGCTGGGGAGAATCTTGTTGACAAGGCTACTTTGCGAAGTGAGCGCGCCGCTTGCACCGGCAGGTCCGGCAGGTCCGGTGGCGCCTGTGGCTCCGGTAGCGCCTGTTGCTCCTGTGGCCCCCGCAGGCCCGGTAGCCCCGGCAGGTCCGGCGGGACCAGCAGGACCCATCAGACCGGTAGCGCCGGTAGGCCCTACCACGTAGCCGGCATCCACCGTGTTTCCGCTCGACAGTGTGAGGATAAGGTGCCCGGAGCTGTTGATGCTGGCTCCGGTGACGCTCGCGCCCGGCTTGCCTGCGCAGCCGGTAAAGAGGGCGAATATCAGGATAAGGGCAAGAAAGGGTCCGAGGGCTTTACGAAAAAGTTTCATGTTTATTACCTCCGTTATGCCTTCATTTTAGGTTCAAGACATTAAGAAATCATAAAAAATTAACCGCTAATCCTCAAATATTCGTAACAAAATAGCTTCACAGTGCTGACACAGATGAACTCAGAGGTGAAAATGTTGCACTAATGGGGAGGGGGGCATTATTGGCTAAGGGATTTACGAAAAAAGAAGACTGGCGAGGGAATTCTCGTCGCCAGTCTTCTTGCCACATTATTGTATGGTTATCTCCTGTTTATTACCCTCCAAACTGAGGGTACTTGGCGCGGAGCTCGCCCACTGACATGTAGACACCGGGAACCTTCGCGTCAAAAAAAGTATACGCCTCCCAGCGGACGGTTCTGCCCTTGTTCTCTCCTGCGAAGTATACCTTTGTTTGCCAGAGAATATGTGCGCCTACCACTTGGCCGTCAACAATCTTAGGAGCCACGACCCACTCTATTTCAAAGGTGGAGCTGCTGACATCGTCCGTGTATGCGCGCGATTTGGCATCGGCTTCAATAAAGCCCTTCCATGCTGCCAGGGCGGCGGCATAGTTGTATGTGTCTTTCGTGGACGTGGGAGGCTTTGTCGTAGTGGCAGGCGAGGTGGTTGTACTTATCGGCGGGGCAGTCGTTGTCGTCACAGTCGCAGGCTTGGCGGTTGTGGTGGTGACAGGTTTGGTAGTCGTGGTGGTGGGCGGAGCCTGAGGCACGTAGGGCACGCTCAGGCTCACGGCGGTGCGGTCGAGCTTATAACTGGCCTCGTAGGAGAATGCAGGCGTGTTGTCCTGTGCTGGCACGTTAACCGTTATTCGCATGGGCCCCCCGGTCTTGAGGAAGCCGAAAAGCGTCGTGTTCAGCACTACTTTGCCGCTGGCATCGAAGCTCTGGGAATGTACCACCGTGCCTGCTGAGTTCATAAAACGCACCGTGGTGCCGGCAAGATTCTTCACCGACTGGGCGTTCTGCAGGCTGACGGTCACGGTGTAGCGCTTGTTCATCTCCGCCTTGAGCTTATCGAAGTTCGCCGAGGCCTTCATGTATTCGTTTAACCAGAGGTTTTTCGTGTAGGTGGCCATAACCGACTGCATGGTTGTGTGATAGAGGAAAGCCTTGTAGCGGGCGCTGAGCTCGGACACGCCCTGCGCATACTCGCCTCCCGCCCCGAACCCCACGATACCCGGCGTGCTCTCTGCCACATAGGCATAGCCCTCGGCGTCTTTCCAGAATGTGTCGCAGTAACTGGTGAGGGCCGCGTCCAGCTTTGACTGGAACTCGGCAGTGCTCTTGGATTCCCCGTGGAGCTGTTTTACTATCTTGTACCAGTCGACCGCCGAGCGCCGCGCGCCGGGGTTAGTGTTGTAGTAGTGGCGGTAGGCGTCTTCCCATTTCTGCAGGTTCTTCTCAAGCGCCTTTTCGGCGAACTTGGTGGTCGCGATATCGATGAAGGTCACCCCTGCCGAAGCCAGCCCGATGGCCTTGCCGCCCCACTTGGAGGCGGCATAGAAAGCGCTGTTCTTGGTGAGGTTGGTCACGGCGGCATTGGTGTCGCCCTTGTAGATATCGCAGGCAAGCTGAGTCAGGGCAAAGCCCATTCCCACCTCGTTCATGAGGTTGTTGAGGCTGCTAAGAGATTCAGCGCCCGTGGCCGCCTGCAGCACTGAGGATGAGGCCCCGGTGAGGCCGTAGTAGGTATTGAACTCGCTCCAACCCTTCTCTAGGGCGATCGCGCTGTTATCCGATCCCGCCGCGATATCGTTCACCACTTTATTAAGCTCGTCCACGCTGTAGAAGGACGAGGGCATGGAGTCGAAAGCGGGCAGCGTTTCGGCCAGCTTCTTGCGCCCGTCTTTGAAATAGAGCACCCCGTAGCGGGAAAAGTGGTCGGTGATGATGACCACCTCGTCTCCATCCACGTAATATAGCACCGGCACCCAGGCGTTCGTCTGTGGGTCGAAGTATGCGGCGGCAAGCGTATCGGCCGCCGTCAGGCCGGAGGGGATGAGCGATTTATCAATCGGCAGGCGTATCTCGGCCACCCCATCCATAGCCACCCCGGAAGGCAGGGTGATGTTATAGGCGCGCGCTGTCACACCCTCGGAGGTGACGGGCTGGGTGTTGTCCGCTTTGACGCTAATACTGGCGCCCTCCGGCAGCGTTCCTTCCAGCACGGACACGCTCACCCCGCCCTGGGTCTGGGTGCTGAGCAATTCGCGGTTAGAGGCCGGCGAGTTTATGGCGCCGCCTGTCATGGTCACGACGATGCCGAAGGTTACGAAGATGCCTACCCATGACAGCAGGGAAGGCAGGAACTTTTTAAAAAGTGACTTCCTGGTGAGGAGCGGCAGAAGCGCCAGTGCCCCGAACCCGACCAGGCGCACGGGCGAAAAACCCGCCAGCAGCATGAGGCCGCTCAGCATGGCCAGCACCCCCCAGGCCAGCCAGAACAGGATGGTCCTCATGCCCGAAGGTTTATTGCCTCCCGACCCGGACGGAGCCGCGTACTGCATATATGGGGCAGCCTGCGAGTTGGCGTAGGGTGCGGCAGGCGGCGGCTGTACGGGGGCCGCTTGTGTCGCTTCCGCTGGTTTGCCGCACAGCTTGCAGAACCTTCCGGTCAGCGGTTGGCCGCAACCTGAGCAGAAGCCCATGTTCTGTCTTAAATCAGTCATTGTCTCTTTCATCCCCTTCTGGTAACACCGGGCGGTTATCCGATAGTTATTCTATGAATGGAGTTACTAAAAATTGCTGTTTATTATAATGGGTTCCACAAACCAGTGCCAGTCGCCGCATTGCTTCATAATAGAAGTTACTGAAAGGGAGATAGTTGCGTCAAAATTGGTGTTACCAAAGGAGGGCAAGGTGACACGACGCAGCATGTTGGAA
>QZJY01000035.1 GCA_003597995.1 Dehalococcoidia bacterium | reverse complement strand
CAAGTACCGGGACGGCAAGTATTTTTCCACCGCGGAGGTCGGCAAAACCCTGACCTACCGGGAGTACAGAAAACTTGCCGAACTCAAGCTGGTGGAGGTTTCCGACACAGACGCCTGGCGCGCCGAATTTGGGCTGGAAAAGCGGACAGAAAAGAAGTATGAGCAGATACCCGAAACCCACGCCAACGACGCCGCGGCCATGCTGATGGGTGTAACCAGGTGCGAGAATAATGCTGAAGCGCCTTTTTATGTCTGGCGTCGCCTGCAGTACGTCAGGCGGAGCCTCCACCGGCAGAATTTCCAGAAAGGCGGTAAGCGACCCCGGTTTGGCGGCACTGCTAATGGCGGCTTTTTCCGCAAAGGCGACTGGGTGGAAGTAGAGACCAAAACCGGGAAGGTGTGTGGCTGGGTGTGCGGCCTGCCGACAGAGAAAACGAAACTGGTAGGTGTGGCGGATACCGAAAACAAGCGCATAGGGCAGTTCAGCCCGAAAAAGGTAAGACTTCTGGCGAGAGCCGGAGGATTCTCATGGAAGGAGGCGAGAGGCCACATTCCTCCCCCGGCTGAAGCCGGAGGAATCCTGCGGCTGACATCTTGAGAGAAGGAGGGGCGTCCCCCGGCTGCGTCGTGAAGACGGGGGGGCAACCCCCGACGATCTTTCAGCCGGGTAACACATATGAAACTTCAGGTAATCTCGGAAAACCGTATGTTTGACACGGTACTCGATTTCGCTGTCCTTGACCGGAGCAACTACCTGCAGGCCGCGAGCTTTGGGGGTTTACAAACAGCCGTGAGCGCCGTCGGGGCTTCCATCGTACACGGCCTGGACAGCGCGGTTGTCGCGGGCGATAATAGCAAACTGGCCCACGCCCGCTTCGGCCATTACAAAAGGTTTGAATCGCCGCTCGGCAACGACCTTCACCACGGCTTCGTCTTAACAAAGGACGCCGTGTACACAGAAGAGCCGGAATCTCCGGTCGTGCTCGCCCCCGACGGCGATATATCCGAAGCTGTCGGAAAGTACATAGCCGCTCGATACACATTGCCGGTGGAATGGAGCCGAACAGATCAGCCGGGTGAAATCGCATTTCACCGAAGCGGACGGCATATCGCCTCATATCGCCGACTTGCTTAAAATACCCTTTCCCGCGCAGGCGTATGTCATCCAGGGCGTTACGAATTACTTGAAGCGGCATAAAAGCGCATTTATATGCGGCGATATGGGCACGGGGAAAACTGAGATCGCGCTTGGTATAATCCATGTTTTGTATAAAGAAAGAAACGCGAAAAGAGTGCTGGTGACCGCTCCCGGAATGGTGTTGCCGAAATGGGTGCAGGAAATACGCCAGACCATACCCTACGCGAAGGTAAGAGTGCTGCGATGCACAAAAGACGCCCTGCGGTTGGCGGAAGATATCCGCTCCGGCGTAAAACCGGACGGCCTCGAAATCGTCATGGTCGGCATTGACAGGGCGAAGCTCGGGCCGGAGCCGTGGCCTGGAGCGGTATGGAAGCGGGTAAAAGGTGAAAGGTATCATAGTTGGCACTGCCCGGACTGCGGCGGCGCGCTTCCCTCTCCGGAAATATTGCAGGAGTATTTGGAAGAACTCGAACATGACGCGGAAACCCTTCCGGAAATATACGCGTCATGGGGCGACATGGCGCTGGAACCGGCTATCCCGCCGCGGAACGGACAAAAAACAACGATTACCAGGTGCAACAGGCAAAGTAAGTTAAAGAAATGCCCGCATTGCGGCACAAGGCTGTGGCGGCCGGCGTCGGTGCAGCGGTCCGAGACGCGGATGAAGTCCAGGTGGTTTATCTGCCGCATACTGAAAAAATTGGGCAAAGTGTTTGACCTGTATATCGCTGACGAGGTACACCAGACAAAAGAGCAGAACAGCGGCAGGGGTTACGCTTTCGGCCAAATGGTAAAGTGCGCCGGAAAAGTAATCGGGCTGACCGGGACGCTGACAAACGGCAAATCAACCAGTATAAAAGAGATACTCTGGCGAACCGACCCGTTGCCGCTAATAACAGAAGGATTCGACTACAAAACCGGTAATTTGAAATGGGCGGCGCGGTACGGAACGATTGAAAGACGCGTCTATAAAGACAAACCTGAAGACAGCGGTATAATCACTGTCCGCAGATCCGCGGGGGAAAAAGTAACAGAAAAACCCGGTGTATCACCGGAGTTGACCGCGACGTACCTTTTGGACAGGTCGGTGTTTTTAGAACTGGGCGACATTGGATTGCCGCTGGTTGAACTGAAAGAGATCCCGGTGATTCTCGAAATGGACGCTGAGCATAAAAAAACGTACAGGAGCCTGCACGATGAGTTGTATGAAACGTGTAGAAAACAGCTTGCGGATGGCAAAGCGGGAGCGTTCGCAGCTCTCATACCGACCACTATAAACTACGCCGACAGGCCGGACATGGGCGTCCGTGTTTGGGTGGGAGACGATGCGGTTGCCGCCCCGGAGTTTGAGGAAAATTACTACCATTCCAAAGAGCGAAAACTGGTGGAGATTGTTCAGAGCGAGTTGGCGGAGAACCGCGGCGTAGTGGTATACACAAAATATACCAACAAATATGATATAAACAGCCGCCTGAAAAAGGTCCTGAACGACCACGGTATAGAAGCCTGCGTCCTGGACGCGTGCACCAGCCAGGAAGACCGGATGCGGTGGCTGGCTGAAAAAGAGAAAGCCGGCGTCAGGGTTATAATAGCCAACCTGAAGCTTGTGGAGACCGGCCTTGATCTTTTGCCGTGGCCTACGCTCATTTACTACCAACTGGACTACGAGGTCAACGCCGTCCGGCAGTCCGGCCGGCGCGCCTGGCGCATCGGACAGACCAGGGAATGCCGCAATTACTACCTTGTATATAATGAAAGCCAGCAGTTGGCGCAGTTTAAACACATCATGGCCGGCCGCGGCCATGCGATGTTCGTGGAAGGCCGGCTGGACCGGTCGGAACTGGCGGAGTACGCAATGGACCACAACACTACGATGGCTTACACCATAGCCCAATGCCTGGCGAGCGCCGACCTGGCCGATAAGTGGACCAGGCTTGCGGAAAAGGATATTGATCAAAAACTTTTGATGGTTTCCGAAAAAGAGTTCCTTGTCGCCGTGGAAGAAGCCAAGAAAAAACTGGTAGCCGAAACATTGCGCATGTGCGGCAAATCCGATGCGGAAATAGATGAGCTTGTCGGACGGAAAATCGTTCGACAGGACGAACAGGTTGAAACGGACATTGCCGACGAGCCTGAAACCGAAGATAGCAGTATCGGTTTATTGGTTTCAAGCGACAGAAACATGTTCCTGGATTTAGAAAACGGTGTAATGTTTCCGGGATACGGCATATTGCAGGACAGCAAGAAAACTTCGCGCAGGCGAAGAAGGCAAAGATCGTTGCAGGACAAAGAGTTTACACAGCTTTCAATTTTTATGGAGACCCCGGCGGTTTGAGCCGGGGTTTTCTTTTTTAAATGAAAAACAGCTATGCGGGTGGCTGGAAAGCGAATCCCGCTCAAAGAAAGGAGGCAAAGAAATGATGAGGTTAGAGTTCACAAAGAACAAGGAAACCAAAAACACAATCCAATACCTGAAAGTAGAAGAAGGATGGGTAAAGGTCGGCACACTGTATGTGCAAAAAGCAGCGGTAGCCCAGGAAAAATTAGGCGACAAGATCGTCGTTGAGATCAAGTCCGCCGAGTAGGACACTATAAAAGGAAGGGTTAATACCCCCCTGTCCTTTCATCTACAAACGGAAGGAAGTGAGGTAATGTGGTTTATGCAACAGAAGAGACAATTAAAGAAATCAACAGCAGAATTTCTGGTCAAATGAAGTTTATCGAAAACAGAAAAAAGGGTAACTTCACAGACCTGCTCGGGGAAGAGGTAGTAATAGAAAACATCGAATTCATGGCGTCAAAATACTATAACTGTGAAAACGCAGTATTCACAATTGTAGGAGATAATCAAAACCACTATAGAACATGTGCAAGCGTCATCGTGGAAGACATGAAAAAAGTTCAAGAATCGCTGGGAAAAGACGGCTTAGGGTGGAGCGATGTAGGCGTAACGTTTGAGAAAAGAATGGGAAACAAACAGCGCTATTACATAGTGAATTTTAGATTATTAAAACCGGATCAAACGGTTCAAACTCAATCGCCGCAAAATCAACCTGAGCCGCCGAAAGCGCCCGAGGAGGCAATAGAAAAAGTTATCGGGGTCGTGGTTCGCGTTCAGGAGTTAAAGAAAAACGGTAAAACCGTAAAAGGCATCGCCATCGCGCTGGAAAGTAAACCGGGCGAAGTACTTATGTGCATCGACCCGAACAACTTCGGCGGGTGGGTAGAGGAAAAAATGGAAGTAATTGCAAGGGTTGCGCCCATCCCAAACACGAAGTATTTCAGAATTGAAGAAATTCTGGCGAATGACGATAGCCCGTTTTAAGGAGGAAAATGTATGATTAAGACAGCGCCAATCCCGGCGCTCACAGCGAAAGAACCGGCTGACCGGCTGGAAGAGTTTTACCGTAAAATCGGTTGGGACGGGGAAATGACAGTTGACCCGTCCAAGGTAAAGGTCACCGGGGATGATTACCAGCGAATCCTGGAAGTAGAACGCGAGCACGCGCGGAAAATTTATACGAAGCTATCCAGTTCAGACATTGCCTGCGGCATTAATATATTCTGGTGCAACTCCGGACCTTCAGGCTCCGGCAAGACGCCTGGTATGGTGGAATTACATGCGGGGTGGGTGTTCTGAATGATATATCGCATATACGAAGCGCGGAACGTTGGCGAAGACGGTGTTTACCGCGTGGCGATGTCCAGCGTTCGGGAAGTATCCTTCCGGGGCGAGATTGCTCGGGGCAAGAGACTGGTACATTTACTGCGCATGGTCGCCGAGACGGACGACCGTAACAAAGCGCGGCAAATGGCCGACTGCGAAGCGTAATGGCCAATTGGCCCATAATTTAAAAGGAGGCTAAAAAGTGTTAAACAGAGTAGTATTAATCGGTCGTTTAGCCCACGACCCGGAACTCCGGTATACCCCGTCCGGAACAGCAGTAACCAGCTTCACGATTGCTGTTGACCGCAGCCGTAAAAACGCACAGGGCGAGCGGGAGGCTGATTTTATCAACATCGTGGTGTGGCAGAAACTGGCCGAGACGTGCGCCAACTACATCGGCAAGGGACGGCTGGTAGCGGTGGACGGGCGGCTGCAAACTCGCTCATATGAGGATAAAGAGGGCATCCGGAGGAAAGTCGCAGAAGTGGTGGCTGAAAATATCAGGTTCCTGGACTGGCCGAAGAACAGCGAAAATGCTGCTAACGGTTCAGGTAGTTCGGGTGACGAACTAGGGACAGGAATCGATTTCAACGACGAAGATGTGCCGTTTTAAACAAAAAGCCGGGTTAACGCCCGGCTTTTTGTAATGAAGGGGTGATGTTTCATCGTTAACGAAATTATCCGCGGCGATTGCCGTGATGCGCTAAAACGGTTGCCTGATGAATCGGTTGACCTGATTCTAACATCCCCGCCGTACTGGTATCTACGGGATTACGGCGAGGAGGCCGTCAGTGCCTGGGGCGGGTCGTCGGATTGTTTGCACGAGTGGGGTGAAAAAAATTATTGCTGCGAATGCGGAGCATGGCGTGGCCAATTGGGACACGAACCGGACTGGCGGCTTTATATTCGCCACCTGTCCGAAATATTTTCCGAATGCAGGCGCGTGCTGAAAAAACACGGCAACATGGTTGTGAACATCGGGGATAGCTTTGCCGGGAGTAGAAGCGGCAATCGCGGCAAGAACAGTGCGTTAACCGAAAGAACGGTTGCTGCAGCACAAGTTATGAAAAGGCATATGGTTGATAGTTCCGACCCAGTGGGCATGAAGCTGGGCATTCCCTGGCGCGTTCGATTTGCTCTGAATGAAACGGGGTGGATTAGCAGGGACGATATTATCTGGGCAAAGCCGAATGCCATGCCCTCTTCCGTCAAATCCAGGTTTAATACTGTATACGAAACGGTATTCCGGTTCACAAAAAACAGCAAACCGGGTTGCTACTGTCAACTTCGGACATCAGCTCCGTTTGAAATCGAAAAAGAATTTAGAAAAAGATGCGCCGCGTGGGGGTCGGTCGGTGTCCTGCCGGTGGATATGTGTGAACCGGAGTGGAACCAGTATCTAGTCAGATTAAGCGCATATTTCGATCTTGATGCGGTGCGGAAGCCGCTGAAAGAAAGCACGGTGAAAAGGTGCCTTCAGCCTACTTTAGGCCGGCAAGGCGATGGGAAAAGCGTGCAAAGAATAGCCAGTATGCCCAAATCATGGACAAGAACTGACAGAGAAATTCGCTTCAGCATGAAAGAGAGAATATGCCGTGAACAAGGCAAATACGGTGGTTTTAGTGTATCCCGCACGACAGACGGTTTACATGATAACCGGTGGGACAAATATTTTCACCCTTATGGTAGAAATCCCGGCGATGTCTGGAGAATCCCCACCACGTCGAACCACGAGGAACACTTTGCTATTTTTCCGGAATCGCTGGTGTCGCGCCTGGTTCTGGCGTTGTGCCCTCCGGGCGGCATTATACTCGACCCGTTCTGCGGTTCCGGTACTACGCTTGTTGTAGCGGAAAGATATGGTAGGAGATGGCTGGGTATCGATATAGTAGAGAGATTCTGCGAAATAGCGGAGAAAAGAGTAGAGCCCGAAGCCCGGCAGACAAAGATTAAGTTTGTATAGCCAACGATCCCGGCCTAACCCGCCGGGGTTTTCTTTTTTTTAGAAGCAAATAAATATTCAGGCGGCTAAAAGCAAAGCCTGCCAAAGAAAAGAAAGGAGCGTTAAAAAATGCGGTTGTTTAAATTCATAGTCAAGAAACTGCGCGAAAAGCGCAAAAGAAAGAGGTGGCTGGCTTACTTCCGCTCCAGCGGAACGATAAGGTAGTCGGTCAGATGAGAAGGTGATTAAATGTTAGCAGTGGACATTGACAACACGATAGCAAACACAAGCAAGTCGATGCTGCACTTTGGAATGAGAATCGACAAATACCCGGCGAATGTTCCATCCGGGTTTTGGAGCGGTCCAAAAGGTTTAAAGGTTTTCATGAACGCACTGCCGATGGCGGGCGCGGTAGAAACGTTGCAATTGTTGACATGCGGAGAACCGTTGTTGTACATCACCGCCCGCCCGGCAGAGTCCGTATTTGTCACAAAAAGGTGGCTGATCATGCACGGATTTCCGCCGGGTAAAATCGTTTTTACCGAAGACAAGCTTGATGTATCAAAGATGCTCGGGGTTGAAATGATTTTCGAAGACGACCCCGCGCAGGCCATTAAACTGGCCAAGCATGGAATTGTTGTAGGGTTAATCAGTCAGCCATATAACAAAAAGGTAAAACACAAAAGGATAATACGCTTTGACGGATGGAAATCCGTGAGGCGTAAGATAGCGCCCGGTAACGGCGTCGTAAGGTAAAAGCAGGCGGCCCGGACCGCCTTAACTCACAAAAAAGGAGGTGGGTAGGGCGGCTGCCGGGAAACCGCCCTGGAAGATGAAACGCACCCGCCGGGGGCTGTCAACCCTGGCAGATATAAAAAACCGAAAGGCAGGTACAAAAGTGAATTATTACCTTGACGGGTCTCACCTTGACGAGTCTCTTAACCGTGTGCGTGGGTACGCGACAACATGCTTCATGTGTGGTAAGTTTTTAGCTACTGGCGAAGCATATTACCAACTTTTCTTTGAGCATTTTAAATCTATAGCGTGTTGCACAACATGCGCAGGCACGCTAAGCCCGGAATCCATGCCCGGGCTTAGCGGTTTTAAAAAAAAGCGGTGCGGTTAATGAAAAAGGAGGTGGACAGGGCAGCTGAAGGCCGCCCTGGAAAAATGAAAATTGTCTATGTGAAAGTGAAAAACAAAACCCTACCCGGAGACAGAAACGTTGAAGGTTGGGGCGTTCTGGTCAACGGGAACCTTATAGCCACAGATAGCCTTCAGGATTTCTTGACGTGTGGCGAAATTACTGAAAGATTGGCCCAAGCGCTAAACGCTCCGCTGGAGAATCGTATTGTGGAAGTATCTAACAAATGGAACTGGGTGAGCGACGTGCTTCCCAAAGTAGGCGTCTCCCCGGAGCAACCGAAACATACCCCTGAAGGTGTTCTCCGTTCGCGCCTTGACGCTTTGCGAAACGGCGATTCAAAAACCGACTGTTTTCTCAACACCATAGAAGAGGTTCTACGGCTGTACATCTTTATTACTTCTTATGTGGCTGCTAACAGGGAAAGCGCAGACTGGCCGGAACTGGCTGTTGAAATGTTGGAGGATGAAGATTGCTGGCCGGAAAACACCGATCCTGATGTGTTGGCGGCGTTTGAAGCATGTCGGGCGAGAGAAATTAACTACCGTCGTCAACGAGAAAGTGAACGAGGAGGTAAGTAAAAATGGGTCTTGACATAGGAAAAGTAAGCATCGAGTATCTCCCGCGGCCATCAAGTAAAGCGGCTAATGAGTTTGCTCAGTGGTTAGCTGAAGAAGCTGACTGTACTGGAGACGAGAACTCCTTCGGGTTCTTCCTTAAAGATAAAGTTTTGGGGATGGTCGAAGAATACGGTCAAGATGAAGAACTCAGTCAAAAAGATATTAAGAAAATTACCAGGTGGGTGGAAAGCCTGCCCTGGGACGAAGACGGTTGCTTAACGCTGTATTTTAGCTGGTGATAAAACCGAAACAAGGGGGATAGACCAATGACTAAAACCAAAAAACAGGTTCGCCCTGTCATTCAAGTAATACGTCGGTTCGATTATGAAGAAGGCGTATGGAAAAACGTCCGGAAGGACAAACCCAGGGCGAAATCCGCATAGCGACAGGCCGGTGCCCGGCTTAAACCTGTTCAACAGAAAGGAGGAACGGGGGTGGGCCGGATGGGTCTGCCCCCCTGTATACCATGAAAAAGCTTTATATTTGTGGCCGCAAAAATAAAATACTGCTGTGTTTCAGCGACGATGGTTGTATTAACCCAAAAGACGCCGAAAAGTGGGCTCGTTTAATCGCCAGAGAGTGGGGTGAAATCAACGAGCAGAAAAAAGTTAAGGCGTCCGGTTTACCCGGCCTCGTCTGGTTGTTCGATTGCGCGGGCCACGGCGGATACATCATGGTCGCTTCCATGTTTGACGTGCCGGAGACGCTGCACAAGTATGCTGTTGACGGTATTGCAGTTTGGAACAAAGAATGGGTTAAAAAATACGGTGAACCATATAACGGTATTACGGTCTTCCGGTTTGAGGAAGACTGCAACTGGGCCATATTCGAAACGACATATCCGGATGTTGCGACATGGCGCGTCTATAACAGAGAAAAAGAATGGTCCAAAAATCCGGTGTTAATCGATGTGGACGCTGGCGAAGAAAGTTTGCTTGACCCCAAAAGGGCGTTGCTTGCCAGAGAGCGGTTGGCTTCGCCTGACGAAATGCAGCGATTAACAGAAGAACGGTTAGAATCAGCAAAGAAAACCGTTGCCAGGTGGTGTTCTGAAGACGCCAAAATAGTATAAATACCATTCGGCCCGAACCTATCCGCTTTGAGAAAGGAGGAATGGGGGCGGGCCGGATGGGTCTGCCCCCTTTATGTTTTATGAAAGAAAATTTATGGGATGACGACGTATTGGAAAAATATACGGTGAGAAAAAAGAAGCCGTTAGCCTGTATAGCCAGAGAAAACGCGGTAAAATACGGCGTCGGCTGCAACCGCGCCGAGCTTCCTGAAATACTTGCCGCCCTCATAGGCGTCGTTCCGGACGAAACCATGAACGCATTGCTGTCCGAAAACATACAAAAATTAGCCGATAAATCCGAAGAAGAGCTGATGAGCCTGCCTGGGGTCGGCAAAGAAAAAGCATTGCGCTTAACAGCGGCGTTTGAGCTTGCCCGAAGGTTGATGAAAGCAGCGCCGGCAGAATTGCCGGTTATAAAAAGTCCACAGGACGTTGCTTCTCTTTTTATGGATGAGATGCGTTACTTAGAACAAGAGCGTTTCCGGGTGCTTTTGCTGAACGTTAAAAACCGTCTTATTGGTGAGGCGGATATATATGTAGGCACATTAAACTCAACACCAGCGCACCCGCGCGAAGTGTTCAGGCAGGCTATTAGGCGAAACGCAGCGGCGGTTATCCTGGTGCACAACCACCCCAGCGGCGATCCCGAACCTAGCAGGGAAGACGTCGACGTAACAAAAAGACTTGTTGATGTGGGGAAGACAATCGGCATCGAAGTGCTGGATCACGTTGTCATCGGAGACGGCCGCTGGTTGAGTATGAAGGCGAAGTGTTTAATTTAAAAAAACGAGCAGGGGCGGCGGTTAAACCACTCGCCCCTTAGTTAACGTAGAGAAGGAGGGCACAAAATGCCGAAATATAAAGTCACGCTTTGCTATTCGACGTATAGGACGGTCGATGTTGAGGCGGCGAATATGGCCGCTGCGCTCGTGGAGGCAGATAAGAAGCCGCCTGGCCCATATGATAAAGCCGAGATAATAGCAAACCTCGCACGTTGGAGCGAAGGAGACGATGTGGTAATTTGCAAAAGCGAAAACAAAAGCGAGGTTTAAATAGAAATTTAGATAAGGAAGGAAAATGATCATGAAAAAATATGAAGTGTGTCTTTACCACAGCACATATCAGAGAATCGAAGTGGAAGCAAACAGCAGGGAAGAAGCGCACAAAAAGGCTACAGAAAAAGAATTAGATAAAGACGAAATAATAGGAAATCTGGAAAGATGGCCTGAAGCCGACGAGATAAAACTAACAAAAGACGAGGACTAAAATGCCAATACACCTTCAGAGCTTTTTCTACCGCCGAACCGTAAAACCGGTTTACTCGATCGCCCGCTGGCAGCCCGGATTTTGCAAATACCCGGTTATAGAACCGTTCGTTCCAGTACACCAGGGGCGCGCCATCCGGCACTATCCGCCGGATAAATACCTGACGCTTTATGCCGAAGCGGTGAAAAGCCGATTGGGTGAAGTGGAAAACGCCATAAATAATTTAAAACGCTTAAAAGATGCAACGCTCTGCTGCTGGTGTAACCAACAAAGGCAGAAAAAATACGAAAAACTGTTCTGTCACACCATTCTGGTGGGGTTCCTGTTGGAACACCACGGCATACCCGTCGTCTATCGCGACGGCAGGGAAAATCCCATTTGGGATATAGAGGACAGGAAACGGTTTCTTAGTCTGATTTACTAAAATAGCTCAACCCCGGCGATATAAGCCGGGGTTGACTTGTTTATAACAAAAAACAAATTATTGCGGGCAGCTTTAAGATAAACCCGCCAAAAGAAAGGAGTGAAACAATGATAATATGTTTCGAAGGCATCGATGGATGCGGCAAAAGCACCCAGGTGAATATCATAGCCGGCGTGCTGCGCCAGAAAGGCTACAACCCGTGCATAGTAAAACATCCCGGTCAAACTGAATTCGGCGCGCAGGTGAGAAAGATAATCCTCGAAGGGGTTCAGCCGGTTTCGGATTTGGCTCACCGGCTGCTGTTCTGGGCAGACTTTTTTGAAAGCATGGAGCAGTACAGAAGCGAAGAATGCCTGATTTTCGACAGACACCCGAGGTACAGCAACTACGCTTATGGTGGTGGAATGGTACAACATGGGGAAGAGCAACGTTCTCTGGTAAAAACGCTTCGTCTGAGACAATTGATTATGCTTGATGATGTGTTAAAGGAAAGTTATCCAGTCCCGGACAAGACGTTTATTATCGACGTTCCTGTCGGTGAAGCCATGAAAAGAATAGAGCAACGAGGGGAAAAAACGATTATTGAAAGCAGAGGAAGGCTGTACTTTAATGACGTGCGTAGAGCGTATCAATCGTTCGTTAAAGGGGTACTTGACGAGGCGTTTGATGAAGTCATTCTGATCGATGGGACGGGCACGGTGGAGCAGATTACAAGCGACATCTTAAGCCACATGGGGATGTAAGTCGCGCCGGGGGCGGTAAGCCCCGGCAGAAAGGAGATGTTGAGGTGTTTCTTAAGACTAAATACTATCCGGTAGACATCAACGCCAAGATAATCTACGACGATCCCCAGCGCACCGAAGGTAAATGCAGCCTCAACGGTAATTATCGCGGCAAGGGGACCATCGGCATTAAGGGACAGCGGCTAAATGCCTTTAGTTGCTATAAAGAATTTAAGGTGGTGTCAGTTTGAGCCATTTACTGGTTTAAATAGCAAAAGCACATCCAGGAACCCACGGGAAAACCTTGTGGGTTCCTGGATTAGTACAAAAGGAGTTGTTATTCTTGGAATACTTTGAAACAGTAAAACAGACATACGTCGAGAACTGGCCAGCCGGCCTGATGAACCATTCTATCTCGACAGTTCACTTTCCTCTATCTGAAGATGAAGTAAACGCCCTGATCAACATGAACTACATGACGGTAGAAGACGGAAGAACGCCCACGGAAGACGATCTGCGGATCGCCGCCAAACTTGCAGAGAGGATAGACGGCTACATCGCTCAATTCCCGCGCGGCGCTTTCGTCCGCCTGGGCAGCCGGAGTCCGAAGGATAGTTATGAGGCCCACAAAAAATCATTCCGCTATCATAGCGGGAGGGAAGCCATCACTGCCTTGTGCGACAGCGAGCGAATTCACGACGATTTACATCTGGCCAAAGCCAACAACTACACGCCTCATATAGTCGTTCGAGAGTGGATAGTCATCAAACCCTGGCAGGAGTTCAGGTGCTTCTACAAAAACAGGCGGCTGGTCGGCATCTCACAGTACAACTACCTGAAAAGAGAAGTGTTTCCCGAGGTCGTAGAGATGGCCGGCAGTATCGAGTGGGCCATCAGGATAAAAAGCGGCATGGTGGCTAATTTGCTCCCGGCTGACGATGTGGTTGTGGACTACATTTACAAACAAAGAAAATATGGGAACGAAATAATTAACGAAGCAATAATGCTCGAAGTTAACCCGTTTATAATTTACACTGACCCCTGCCTGTTCAACTGGTCGAAAGATAAGTTCGATCAACTTGAATTTCGGTATTATGGTCAATTTCCAAAGGAAATATTGCGGTTAGTAAAGGAAGAAAACCACCATAAATTACTTGTAGACGCGAAAACACTGGAAGAAAACTTCCGGCAATATGTAAAAGATTATAAAATCGAACTGACACCCAAAAAATCAAGAGAAGTGGAAAGATATCTTGGCTTATACAAAATAGAACCAAGTGAACAAATTGCTTACGAATTATTCAGCGTCGTTGCTGATCAAGCCTACAAACTTTCTGGTTATTGGTATAGAAAAACCAGCATTTAACACCAATAATCGAAACAGACTGAACAAGCAAAAGTCTGTATTATTTCCGAAGGGAGGCTTCACCGTGAACCAGCAGAAGTTGTGCCAGCATCTTATCGACGCCTACCCGGAATGGCTGCGTAAAGGCTTTTCTATTGAGCATTTAGTGAATGTATATAAGATTACGACTCCCTTCCTGGACAGGCACAATGATTGCTTGCAAGTTTATGCGTTAAAGGAAATTAAAAGAATTATCCTGAGCGACGACGGTTACACCGTTGCGGATCTTCGAACGAGTGGTTTGGATCTGAGCACCCCGAAACAGAAGGCCGTGCTGCAAACTATCCTCAACGGATACGGAGTCAAGATGAATAGAGAACGTCTGTACGTCGAAGCGTCTTATCGAAATATCGGTCAAAAGATGCATTCGCTTATCCAGGCCATGCTGTCCGTAAATAACATGTTTATAATGGTTCAGAACGGGGAGGAGTAGCTATGCTCGTTACCGAAGAAGCGCTCCAAAAAGTAGACAACCATTGGGCAGTATTAGCTGTCGGACGCTCTAAACGTGATAACTGTTTAAACGCGGCCAAAGACAGATTGGTTCGTT
>QZJY01000034.1 GCA_003597995.1 Dehalococcoidia bacterium | reverse complement strand
CCGACCATTGTGGTCGAGGGATGTAGTTCGCCGCGAAGCGGACCGAACGAAGTTCGTATCTGTTAATACCCCGACCGTAAGGTCGTGGGAAGTTTATTTACTCCCGACTATTGTTGGATTTCTCTAATATATTAGAACCTGGATTCCTATATCTATTATTGGGATTATAAGGATGTCTGCCATTCCTGCATATGTTGCGATTTGACGTCAAGTTATTGTTTTTATGTCCCTGACGGCATCAACTTTCGTTTCATTGAATAGCCCTGCATTTGCCCCTTTTGATAATCCACTATGGAGCTTTGAATGTTGTTTCGTTTTTAGCTCAAGTTGTCTGAAAATGCCTTTTAATTCGTGCCTGTGAATGTGATATAATAACACAGATTCTCATAGTTTTCCCTACCAATTCATCGTGGGTTAACATGCCGCAAGAAAATATTTTTGTAAGTTTCACTATATTACTTGCAGCTGCTCTGGTGGGCGGTATGGTTGCACACCGTCTCAGGCAGCCGGTTATCCTCGGATACCTGGTAGTGGGGGCGCTAATAGGTCCATTTGCCTTAAAGGTGATTAGCGATTCGTCCGTGGTTGAATCCGCAGCAACAATAGGCGTATCCCTGCTGATGTTTACCCTCGGATTGGAAATTTCCATCAGCCAATTGAGGCAGGTGGGCAAGGTAGGCCTATGGGGTGGTTTTGCTCAGATATTATTGACCGCCTTGCTAGGGACCTTCGCCGGTAGACTAGTTTTTGGATGGCCACTGTCAGAAGCTATTATCTTCGGGCTCGTTATCTCTCTCAGCAGCACAATGGTTTGTTTGAAAATTCTGATGGATAGGGGCGAGCTTGACAGCATTCATGGTCGAATAATGATTGCCATACTGATCGTGCAAGATATCAGCGTGGTCGCCATGATGCTCGTTACCCCGTTACTTGCAGGCGGAACAGATAATTTACTGCTTACTCTTGCCACTTCTGCTGGCAAAGCATTGCTCGTTATTGGTTTAACGATCGCCACCGGTTTATGGTTTCTACCCTGGCTGATGGGTAGGGTTGCCGGTATCCGTTCCAGGGAACTGTTCCTGTTAATAGTGCTTGTCCTCAGTCTTGGAACAGCGCTTGGCACTCAGATCCTCGGGCTTTCTACTGTGTTCGGCGCTTTCCTTATCGGCCTGGTATTGCGTGAGACGAGATTCGCCCATGAAGCCCTGGCTGAGGTAACCCCGCTCAGAGATGTGTTCGCAGCTTTGTTTTTTGTTTCCCTGGGAATGTTGCTTGACTTCCGTTTTGTAATGGATCAATGGCCGATGATTCTTACCGCTGTTGCCTTGATTATCGCCATCAAATTCCTGGTTGTATCGGGAATAACCTGGTCCTTCGGCTACAAAGGAGTGGTAGCTGTTATCGCGGGCGTCGGCCTTTTTCAAATCGGTGAGTTTGGGTTCATTCTGGCTCAGGGCGGTGTAACCGCCGGCATTGTCTCAAGGTCAACTTATTCATTACTGGTGAGCAGCGCTATCATCACCATGCTGCTGACACCTTTGTCTATGAGCATGGTGTCTTTATTATATAAAGATAAAATCCGGAAGCCTTTAACAAGATTGCCCACTAACTCTAAAATGAAAAAAACAGTAGATGAGCCATTGTCGTTTGGCGAGCAGGTAATTATCGCCGGTTTTGGCAGAGTGGGGCAAAACATAGCTCATGGATTGGCGCATGCGGGGGTGTCCTATTCCGTGATTGAAATTGATCCTGAAGTGGTATTCAAACTGAATTGTAATGGAACAAACTGCATTTATGGTGATGCTAGCAATTCGCATGTGCTTTCAAATGCATCCCTGGATTTGGCTAAAGTGCTGGTGGTAACATTCCCTGACCCTTTGGCTGTCCTTTCAACAGTGAAAGCTGCATTAGCACACAACCCAAAATTAAAAATCGTGGCGCGTGTTCATCGGGAAAAAGAAGCTGTAGAGTTACGGAAGTTGGGCGTTAAGGAACTGATTAGCCCCGAATTTGAAGCAAGCCTCGAATTCATACGAAGAGTGCTATCATCTGCTGATTGGTCCGAGGCAGATACTAACCGTCTGATGTTAAATATAAAAACAAGTGGCAAGTTACCGCGGTTTATCCGGGGAGATAATGTATAAACTCATTGACACTTGATTAAATTGCCTTCCTTTATTGTCAGAGTAATTTAAGCACGAACATGGATATGCGGACTAGGGCGGACGTTTTATAGCGTTATGTTGTATCTTTTTTCTCAAGTAAGGAATATGACAATGGAACTCCCTTAACAATAAATAGGAGGACTTGATGGATTATTTTGATAGATTGGAGCAGATTGCCGAAAGAGTAAAAAAAGAAACTGGCATTCATATCAGAGAAGAAATGCAGGATAGTGAAAACCTGGCTGAAAAGGTGGCCGGATACCTGTTACCGCTTTTAATATATGAGAAATTTGACCAAATCAGAGGACAATGGAAAATGAATGGCAAAAACAAAAGATACATTATGCAGATAGCTATTCATAAGGTTGGCATCGAAAGGGGACTGCCAGAAAATAAGGTAGTTGAATTACTTATGACACAAGCCGCTAAAGAAGTACAAGAAGAATATGAGCGAAAACATAAAGAAGTTGATATACAAACAGCATGGGGGTGTATAGGGCTGAGCAGACTAATAGATAGAAAGATTCTCAGAGTAGCGCACGGAGGACTGCTACACCCGCAACTTCCATGCCCCAATAATGGAGGACCACATTACCGGGTAGGGCCCATGCCTGGAGGAAAACCGGCCAAATATGGGCTGACAGACGCCAATGTTCGCATTTCTTGGTAGAGCATCGGCCTAAGACTTAAAAGAGGGTCAGAGAGGCTTTCTTATGACCAATTGCATCGCCTGCAGAGTTAGATATCGCAGAACGGTATCGGGAAATAATTCGTTCTTCAGCTGGAATAAATTTCCAAAAATCGTAAAGAGAGGTAACTGGAAAGTAAACTGGAACGGGGAACCAATAGTGGTAGTTAATAAGATTTTTTTATACATTTTTAAATTTCGTATAATACCAATGTAACAAATGTTGCTTTGATAACTTAATTGCGAGGTACGGTTATTATTCGCATTGAATGAACATTGGGGTGTTTGCCTTTTGGTGAACACCAACCAAACCATCGAAAATCGTTCGGTGATTAAGCGCTAAGCCCATGCTTGTACGGCGGCTCGGTATTCTGCCTTAGCGCGACGATATAGTTATAGATGTCCTCGCCGGTGCGGTATTTGCTCATATCGTATTTGTCATAATGCACGATGTCGGCCAGCGGCCTGCGGTAAGACGGGTTCGGCTTGTAGGCCGGGTAGCCGATGGCTGCCAGCGTCTGCACTTCCAGTATCTCCGGTATATTCAGGATTTTTTTGAGCGCCTGGCCCCAGGGACGGTTGACGCTTATCCATTCTGAGCCAAGCCCGGCTGCCGTGGCTGCCAGATGCAGAGTATGGGTGGCGTTGGCCATGTTCTTGAGGTAGATGGCATCGGCGGAGCCCTCTGTCATCAGGAAGCTGGCGGCCAGCGCGGTGGCCTGGTAGGTGCGACGGTCGCCCACCATGACTATCAGCACCGGGGCGTCCCTGAAACTGGGAACGGTTAGGGGCGCGCGCAGGTGATGGTGCCTTACCTCCGGTACGCGCGTCTGCTCGATGACGTAGGCCTCCTGGTTGGGAGCCAGCCACGAGTCCACTACTATTGCTCTCATCTCGGCGTCCCTGACCACCACGAACTCCCAGGGCTGCGCGTTGGCCCCCGACATGGCCCAGCGGGCAGCTTCCAGTATTTTTTCTAAGGTCTCTGTGGGCACCTCGTCTTTTTTAAAGCGCCGCACGCTTCTGCGCGCGCGCACCAGTTCCAGAAAATCGTCTATCTGCATAACGCTCCTCCAGTTCCTCTCAAAGCTATGTAACGTATTTTACATCTTTGGCGGGGCTGTGACATGGGTCCCGGGGGCTCATGACAGAAACGCGGCTCAATGCTATATTTGGTGAGGCAGAACTCCGATTGGATATGCTGGTATTCTGTTGCGTATTTAAGAAAACATAGAGGGAGATAAAGTTTTTGAAATACAACAAATGGCTTGCCCCGCTTTCGTTTGCGCTCTGTCTGGTATTGCTGGCGACCGGCGCTCTGGCCTGCTCGTCCGCTCCAAAAACCAAGGCAGCCGTCAAAGTGGTGATGGTGCCCTATTTCGGCACCTGGATGAATAATTACGCCATCATGAACGGCCTGATAACCTCGGACAAGGTAGACGTCACCATAGACCTGACGACCAGCAATGACGCCCAATTGCTGGCGGGCGCCTATCCCATCGGCGCCATGAGCATAACCGGCTTCGCCACCGCCACCGAAAAGAGCGATATCGCCTTCCAGGCGATGGGTATATACCTGGCGGACACCGGGCTTGATTCCGGCCTGGGAGTGGACGTTGTATACACCAAGGCAGACAGCAAGCTCACTTCCCCCAGGGACCTGGTCGGCAAGAAGGTGGGGGTTCCCGGCCTTCAGACCGCCGCGGCAGGCACTTTCCTGGGGCTGCTCAAGTCTGTCTACGGCATAAGCGAAACCCAGATGACGCTGGTGGACAGCCCGGCTCCGCAACTGATAACGCTTCTGGGCAAGGGCGACCTGGATGCCGCTCTACTCCTGGCCGACCCTTCCGTTCAGACTTACTATAATCCCAGCTTCAAGGTATTATGGAACGTGGACCAGGCCTTCGAGCACGCCTACGGCACTTACAACCCGGCCACTTTTCTGGTTGTGCAGGCGGACTACCTGAAGAACAACCGCGACGTTGTCAAAGCGGTCTATGACCTGCTGAAAGAATCGGGGCAGTACGGCAGGGAACACATGGTGGAGCTCTCGCAGAAATATGTCGCCGAGAAGGGCGGCAGCGCGGAATTATACCAGAAGGCCTATAAAGACCACTATTCGGTCACTTTCGCTCCCGTTGAAGGCAAATTGCAGGCCAGCGTGATGGCCATCTTCGGGTTTGTAAAAGAGCGCGGCATTATCTCCAAACTGCCCGACCCGGCCACCGTTTTTGTAAAATGGTAAAACGCCTCGCTTTGCAGGCTCTGGCCATAGCTACCTTCATAGCATTATGGTGGGCGGCAGCAGCTTCCGCTAACTCCCAGTTGCTGCCCACTCCCGGGCAGACTCTGCGCGAATTCATACATATTCTATCTTCTTCCAAAGGCTGGGAAAGTATAGGCAACACGGCTTTCCGTGTGCTGGCGGGCACGCTGATTGGCTTGCTGGCCGGCACACTGCTCGCCATAACCACGCGTTACAACCGCCTGGCGGAGGCGGCCGTGCGCTCCGTAATCTACCCTCTGCTGCAGTCGGTGCCTTCTATCTGCTGGGCGCTGATGCTGGTCATCTGGTTCGGCCTTTCTCAGACCACCCCCATCCTCGTCATTGCCGTGGCGGTAGCTCCCTTTTTCATCATCAACATCTGGGAGGGGCTGAAAGAGCTGGATATGTCGCTGGTGGAAATGGCAAGCACTTATACCCGTTCCCGTCTAAAAGTCCTGGGCAAAGTGATAATGCCGATGCTGTATGCATACATATTTGCCGCAATCAAAAGCTCGTTCATGGTGGCCTGGAAAGTGGTCATTCTGGCCGAAGTGCTGGGCGCCGTCAGCGGTATCGGCTACATGCTCTGGATATCTTATCAGGTTTATAACATCGACCGCGTCTTCGCCTGGACCATGATTTCCGCTATCATCATCATCGCCTTCGATTACGGTATTTTCAATTATATCGATAGACGGTTTATGCGCAAATGGAAACCACAGGAACTGAAGCCCTCGTAGTAAAAGACCTGCGCAAGGGCTTCGGCCCGCTCGGCGTGCTGGGCGGCATCAGCTTCTCCGTGGAGCGCGGCGAACTGGTGTGCATACTGGGTCCTTCCGGCTGCGGCAAGACCACCATGCTGCGCATAGCCGCCGGGCTGATACCCTTCGACGCCGGCACAATCCTCATTAACGGAGAGGACATACGCAAAAACCGCGATGACCTCAAGAACGTGTCTGTCGTCTTCCAGGAGCCGCGGCTGCTGCCCTGGCGCAGCGCCCGGCAGAATGTGTACCTGTCGCTGGAACTGCGCAAGGACGGACGCGACGGGCGCGACCTGGAGGCGGTGGACAGCGCGCTGGCTCTCGTCGGGCTCTCCGAGTTTACAAATTCCTACCCGCACGAGCTCAGCGGCGGCATGAGACAGCGCGTGTCGCTGGCGCGGGCTATCGTCACCGAGCCGGAGATACTTCTTATGGACGAGCCCCTCACCGGCCTCGACCTGCGCAACCGCGAGGAACTGCAGGATGAGATATTGCGCATATGGAGCCAGAAAAAGGTTACCCTGATGCTGGTGACCCACGACTCCGCCGAGGCTATCCACATGGCCGACCGCATCATCGTGCTGTCGGAGCGGCCGGCGCGCATCAAGAGTATCATCAGCGTGAGACTGCCAAGACCGAGGCCGCGCGACTCGGACGCCGTGCGCGAGATGGAGAATACGATAAGGGGGCTATTCGGGGAGGATATCTAGAAATTACCATTCTGGAGGCCATGGTGGAGGTCGAAGAATCTGGAAGAAGGGGAAGCCCTCTTATCGGTGGTTTGGGTTTATTCCGATAATGTGATGAAATATGGACGAGCATCAGTATTATGTTTATATCGTAAGTAATACGAGCAGAAGATTGCTTTATACAGGTTTTACCAGCGATCTGGCAGGAAGAATTTATCAGCATAAAAATAAGCTGGCAGATGGATTCACGAGTAAATACAATGTGAACGCCTTGGTGTATTACGAGGTATGCGAGAGCCGCGAATCGGCAATCGCGCGAGAAAAGCAAATAAAAGGCTTCCTGAGGCAAAAGAAGGTTGACCTTGTTAGCGGACAAAATCCGGAATGGCTGGATTTATATGACGGATTGCTCTCTGGTTGACCATTCTTCGGTCCGCCCAGGCGGACCGAAGAATCCGGCGGAGGGGTGTTTCCCCGCCCCACCGGATGCTTCAGCCGCCCATTGCGGCTTCCAGCATGGATACTAGGTAGGTACCATTCTGGAGGCCATGGTGGATGGCCGAAGAATCTGGAAGAAGGGGGCTTTTTCCCCATTTGCTAAATCGGGCGGCTTATATCGTCTTTTTAACGTCACGCCTAGCTCATCGCCGTTCGTCTTGATGATGGAAGTGTATATCGCCTCACCTTTCAGCACGTGCGAGTTGATGTTGAACTTCCAGGTGATTAGGCCATCAACTCCCGGCGGAAAGCTAAGATTTGCAAACTTCGCAGCGAGTTTATTATGATTAACGTATTGCGAGGGTAAATGAGTAAAAAGAATTTGTTTCTGTCGGCGGCTATCGCGGGCGTTGTTGCCGCCGCGGTGAACCTGCTGGTGGAATGGCGGCTGAACCATGAGCTTGTCGCCGCCGATTACATAACCTCCGCCATCGTGGGCACGGCGACGGCGCTTGCGATTTTCATCCTCTTCCGCAACCGCTCCGGCAAAAGTTGCGGCTAGCCGAACTCAATCCGCCCCTAAGAGGCCTTCCTGTGAAAAAACAGGCGGGCTTTTTGCTTTCACACGGCACATGATTTAATGACTTTTTAATAAATAGGCGTCTTTTTTTATGCGCATGTCATGTCTTTTCCTCTATATTCAGGGTGGACGAGGCCGTCCTTTGACCGGAGGAGAACATGAGCGAAGACAGAGTGATAAAAAGCGACGCCGAGTGGAAGCGTATTCTTCCCGCTGATGTGTACCGTGTGACGCGCCGTAACGGCACCGAGCCGGCTTTCAGCGGCAAGTATCACGATTTCAAGGGAAAGGGGATATACTCCTGCGCCAACTGCGGCAATGAGCTTTTCAGTTCCAAAACTAAATATGATTCGGGCACTGGCTGGCCCAGCTATTATGCGCCTGTATCGGAAAAGAGTGTGAAGGCAGAAGTTGATGCCAGCGGAGGTATGGCGCGCACGGCGGTGCTGTGCCGCAAATGTGATGCCCACCTGGGGCACGTTTTCGATGACGGCCCGGCGCCGACAGGCCTGCGCTACTGCATGAACTCGATAGCTCTGAACTTCATCCCGCATGGAGTGATTAAAACGCCCCGCTGATTGCATTCACAATCTATCAGATTTCCATATCCAATAGAGCAGCGCGGCAATCTCTCCTCTCATCCTGAGTCCGCCCGTCTGAGGCGGGACGAAGGATCTGGCACGATTGGCAGTCTCGATTTGGGAATATCCTGAGAGTGGCATTTGACCTTTCTTGCCGGATATATTACAATATATGCATATACTAATAAAGGATAAAGAAATGCCTGTTTACGAATATATCTGCAAGGAATGCGGCAACAAACTCGAATTATTCCGCCATTTCTACGATAGTGATGACGAGCTAGCCTGCCCCATATGCGGCAAAAAAGCGCTGGAGAAACAGTTTTCGACCTTCAGCGCCAGCGGCTTCAGTTGCGCGCCGAGCGAGTACAGCGGCGGCTGAGGGTAAAACATCGGGGCAGTTTGCCCCGTAAACGTATTAAAAGCCGCCGATTTCGGAGGTTTTAGTACTATCAGGCATCGATAATATTTTATAAAAATGACCCAAAACCGGTTGACACCGGGTAGTAAGCGAATTGTATAATGTTACCAATATGCTGGAAGGTAAGTGTCCTCAATGCGGGCAATGCTATTACGGGCTGGCTCTGGCCAATCCCCGTTACCAGACTTGCGACAAGTGCGGCGCGGGCCTAGAAATAAAAGACGGCGATAAAATCATCAAGGGTTTTTCTCCCTTCAGCGCCGATAACATCAGCATCAAAGCCAAGCCGAAAACCCCCCGCGAAGATAAAACCAAGGACAGCTAAACCTCAACTTTTCCCCGGATATTTTCTTGCGGCCATCCTCTTTTTACTATCAGGCATCTTGTCAAACGCTTCGCATTCGCATATAGTATCTGCAAGGTAATCTCCGTTTACAGGAGGAAGCCATGTCGAGCGCAACCTGGTCGTTTGTCCTGGGCGGCTTTTTCATCCTTCTGGGTATCGGTTTTCTGCTGTGGGGGCGCAAAGAGGCGATTGATTTGGACGAAGGTCTGGCGAAGCGCTACGACCTGCGGGAGTTTATGGAGCACACGCCGGAACGCCCCGAGCCCGGCGCGCTCATTATAGGGGGCATTATCGGGCTGGCGCTGGGCGCAGGCCTGGTGATAGCCGGATTCATCCTGCGCTGATTCTATCCATTTTGGATTTTTAGAGAGGTGTGACTTATTATGCTGCTTGACGACATCAAATCCATCGTAGCCGCCATCCCGGCCGGGTTGAAAGAAAAGAACGGACTTTACTCGTTCGAATTCACGGTGGCCGAACGCAAGGCTTTCCTGTCCACCAAGAAGCTGGCGTATCGCGCCGCTTTCCGCATAGACGAGGCCGGCAAAGAGCTGCGTTTCAGCGAGATGCTTAAAGAATCAGGTTCAGGCATCAGTTCAGGCACAGACGGCGTCAGCCCCGGTTTCGGCTTCAAGGCGGAGACGTATAAGACAGGCACCGGGCCGAGAGAGGGCGGCATCGCCGAACAATCGAACCTCTTTGGCAAGCGGTACAGTTATAGCTTCGATTACTCCAGAATCCGCAAGGAGATAGAGGGGGTGGCGGTGAAGGCCGGATACGGGTTCAAGTACCAAATAACCTCGATCGGGTTGTAGGGGTTCCTCCGTGCCATGAGCAATTGTCCCCGAGGCTACTTCAGGGTCTGTAAATAGCTCACCACGTCGCTTAAGTCCTGCGTGGACATACTCCACCGCGGCATGAAGGGGTCGAGTGCCTTGCCTTTCTCGTCTTTTCCATCTGTTATGGCTCGTTTCACAGTGTCCACTGTGAAGGGAGGCACAAAGTCTGGTCCGGTCAGTACCGGCCAAGTGATGTTAGGGACTTCATACTGTGCCATCATCATATAGACCGTGCCGCCCTTGCCCTGTTGACCATGACAATCGGCGCAAGCAAACCAGCGCGACATCATGGCAAACCCTTGGGCTGTGACGTGAACGCCATCTGAATCCACGGCTGTCAGGAATATATTCTGCCCGTTAGCCAGCGAGCCGGTGCCAGGAATAGTAGAGATTGGCGGTTGGGGAACCGTCACTGTAGCAGTCACCGTTGTCTTGCCGGTCGTACAGGCGGGGATGGCTATCAGCATGACAGTCATAGCTGCAGCGGATATCGCCAGAGATATGGGATGATTTAACAACTTTTTCTTCATGTGCCCCTCCATTTCGGATAATTCCTGCTTTGATAATGAAATTATAGGCGGCTGACATGACAAAGTCACAAAATATGGAATGGGAATATCAAATAAATGTTACATTTAACATTGTCAGGCTTGTTTGTCTTACTATGGCTTTGGTATAAGTGAAGCTCTTTCTGTGTTTGATGGGCAGCTATAGTCATATCTCAACAAATATCCCGCATTTCGTTCAGGGAGTATCAACTTCCGTGTAGATACTCAGGTTAATACACCGGAACGCCGTATGAGCTGCCTTCGGTCGGGAGTTTTATGGCGCCGGCAGGTAATATGGCGCAGTCGACGAATACCAGTACTCCCTCGCTGAATTCCAGATAATCCTTAGCTTCGGGGCCTTTGTTTACGCCAACCACATCTACGAAAGTTCCGGCCTTCAGACGCAATAAGTCTCTTGAGTTAAGCGCAAAACACTTGATCATATCCACCCAGATATAACCCCTCTTGCCCTCCTTGAGCACGTAAGAAGTAATTGGATAATTTTTGATGACGAATACTTCCCCTATATAAGCTTCCCCGGGTATCGCCCGGCCTTCGGCTTCAAATATACGCATGGAATACGGCGACCAGTAGGAAAAGGCTAACTCATAGGTTGTGATCTCGGTGCATTCGAGGTATGCGGGTGGAACATAGGGAACAAGATTTTCTCTTGTCGAGCCCTTGCAGCCTCCGCCAAGAATTGCGGAAATGACCAGCGACACAGTGGCTGCCAGAGAACAACCTTTGAGCGCCATGTGTCTCATTCCAGCAGTCCTCAGCGTTTGTCAATAAGACGGGAGAGTCAGGGCTGAAATACCCTCGACGGGAATTTGGACTGAACCCGCCGGTAAAAATACGCACCCGGTAAAAACAAGCGCCCCGGTGTATTCTTTAGAAATGCCTGCATCCACTCCTACAACGTCAACTTTTTGGCCCGCTCTCAATTGACGCACGCTCCCACTCTGAAGGAAATAGCACTTGATAATACTCTGTACCCATATATAGTCCGCTGTGGCATACTTGAGTGAGCAGTCGGTTATTACTATGTTCTTGAAAACAAAAACCTGCCCGTTGAAGATGATTTCGGCTCCAGGAACGGCGTTATAGCGGCCGAAGTATGCCTGGAGCAGGTTTTCAGGCGTCGTGTCAGTGCAATTATAATAAGACGGCGGGACATACTTGATGAAATTTGATTGGGTTTGCCCTGAACAAGCAACTTGAGAAAACACAAGCACTGTGATGATGGACACAATCGCTGATGATAAAGCTGGGGTTTTATTCATCGCTTTCATAGCATACTTATTATACCACCGGAATCAACATAAACAAGAAGAAGTCCTGTTCCGAGTTGAACGGGGAATGCAGTAGATATAGAATCAATGCCATGCAGAGCATCATTCTGGTGCAGATGTCGGACACGGGTTCCGCCGTTTTAGAGGCGTTGCGGGGGGCCGCCGAGGCGGCCTTCAAGCGGCCGGTGGAAATCAGGCGGCGCATCACCAGCCTTACCTATGCCTACGACCCCATCCGCGAGCAGTACAAATCCCCGCTCCTGCTGACGCGCCTCAGGCATCTCAAACGCAGCGCGGGAGACAAAATACTCGGCGTGGTTGACGTGGACCTTTACTCGCCCGGCTTCGACTACATCTACGGCGAGGCCGACATCGCCGATGGCATCGCCACGCTCTCGCTCCACCGCTTACATCCCGAATTCTTCGGCGAGGCTCACGACCGTACCATATTCGAGGAGAGGGCCGTCAAAGAGGCGGTGCACGAGCTGGGGCACCTTTTCGGCCTGGGGCACTGCCGCGATAAAAAGTGCGTCATGCGCTTCTGCCCCAACCCCGAAGACGTGGACTGGAAAACGAGGGACATCTGCGGGCGCTGCGCCCTCAAGCTGAGATGAGGTTCCTCACTTGGACTACGGAGGACCAGGCCTATCCTATTGTCATTGTCGGGCTTGACCCGACAATCCAGTGCATGTCGTGGGGGCAAACCCATCTTCAACCTGTATCTTCCCTTGGAAAGAGCTTGCCCTGAGCGAAGTCGAATGGGGGAGATTAAGAGGGATTTTTAACGACTCACCACAAACGATTGCTTATAAAGATCTCAACTGATAATAAGAAGCTGCGCGTTAATGCTTTCTCCTCTTTGAATCCGGCCTTCCGAATTGTGAAACCGGGGCGTCCAGAGGGGTGCAGCCCCCTCTGGAATCCGCCTCAGGCGGACTCCTCGCGAGAAGAAGAGGCCAGGGGATGAGGTCTCAATATTCTAGGCCGCCACCTCTTTATATATTTACTTTTGGTGAGTCAGTTCGAGTTTTCCCTTGCCCATGCTATATGCGCGCGTGGCATAGGGCACCAGCCCCAGGCTGTGGGTGACCATCAGGATGGTTACACCGCTGTCGTGTATCTGTTTCAGCAGCGCCATTATCTCCTTTTCCGTCCGCTCGTCCAGGTCGCTGGTGGGTTCGTCAGCCAGCAGTATCCTGGGCTCGTTCATCAGTGAACGCGCTATCACCGCTCGCTTCTGCTCGCCTGCTGAGAGGTGGCGTGGATAGCAGTCCATGCGCTCTCCCAGCCCCAGCATCTCCAGCAGATCCTCGGCGCGTTTTGGCGAGCCTTTCCTGTTTTCGTCTGCGCTGAAGGTGGACGGCATGGCGATATTGTCGCGAATGGTCAGCGCAGGCAACAGGCTGGGGAACTGGAAAACATAACCCATCTCGCGGCTGCGCAGACGCGACATCTCTTTGTCCGAAAGTTGCGCCAGGTCGCGGCCTTCGACCAGAACGCTGCCTGTTGTCGGCCTTATCAATCCGGCCACCAGGTTGAGCATGGTGCTTTTGCCCGTGCCCGAGCGGCCTATGATGATGACGAACTCGCCCTTGCTGACTTCCAGGTTGACATCGCGCACGGGCGTGATAACCTGCTCGTCCAGATTGAATTCCTTGGTGACATTTACAAGTTTTATCATGTTATTCCCTCGCCGCTATCGCCGGTTCCATGCGGCTGATTCTGAAAGCCGGCACCAGCGCCGCCAGCGTAACCGTTGATGGGACGTTACTAACTAGACCGTACAAATTCCTACAACACTCGTTCCCGTTTGGCCAAGAAACACAGGGAACGTGTTACCTTGAATTGGGCTCCAGCCAGTATACTGGAGCCCAATTCATAAAAAGTATGTTTACGTCTTATTTCGCATTGAGCTCCAGAGAAGGCCGATGTTAGCCAAAATCAACAACAGGCCGAGAACGAGCAGCGATGGTTTCATTATGGTAATGCAGTCCATTGTCATCATAGTTGAGCTACAGACGCCTATCAGGACATAAGCGACGAGGATTACGGATATGCCGAGGGCTGCGCCTACCAATGCAAGCCCGAACTGGGATTCCTTGCGACCAATAACCAGAACCAGCCCCTCAATCAATATTGGCAGCGCCAGCGCCATTTCGGCATCTGCCGTGTAATTACACTTCATCGTAGACACATCGCATTTAGTAAGTTGCGGTACGACGGCAATGCCGATAGCCAGAATAATAATCAGAATACCTAGGATCCTTCGGACCATTTGTTATACTCCTTTTATGCGATTTTAGCAATTTGAATGGATTTTGCCAGAAATCACTCGATCTATTAAATTCCCTTTAGATAAGCCCATTCCTTATGGGCTTGTAGAAAAGATTGTTAAATTCAGAGTAACTGAAAATTTAAGGAAGAAGAAGTAACAATAAAGCTTGCATTATTCTCTTCTCCCTCGCTTGTCCTGATAGCTGATTGCCGACCGCTGACAGCTAAAAATGCAACCAGCCGTTGAGCAGCAAGGTCAGTGAAATGGTTATGGGAGTGAGCATCCCGCCCTTGAAGCCCTTCTTGGCGGCTTGCTCCAGCCCGGGACGCGTGCGCCACTGGCCGTTCAGCATGGGTATCAGGCTCTGAATGAAGAACGCGATAGGCCAGAGGTTGAGCAGGGCGAAGACCGACTTCGACACGATGGCTGTGAAGGCAAACGACAGTATCGCCCCGATCACCAAGGCTATATAGGCATAGCGCATTTTTTCCGGCCCAAAAATGACCACTGAGGTGCGCTTGCCCGATGCTGCATCGGCTTTGACATCGGGAAAGTTGCGTATGCCCTTGGTCGCCGCGGCGGTGAGGATGCGTGGCAATCCCACCAAAATGGGCAGCCAGCTCGGGCCTGCCTGGATATAATAGGCCGTAAAGATCACCATGGCATAGCCAATAAGCATGAAGGTCTCGCCCAGGCCGCGGTAAGAGGCCTTGATGGGCGGGTTGGAATAGCTGTAGGTGATTAAGATGCCCAGTACGCCCAGCGGGATAGTAGCCCAGCCCGTCTTGCCCACAAACTGCACGATTAGCCCCAGCGGTATGGCCGCGGCGAAGAATAGCATTCCGACAAGTTGCACGTGCTCTTTTTTAAGATGCCCGCGCACCAGCACCTGCGTACCGCCCGTGCTGGTCAGGTTCATGCCGCCCCCGGCCCCGATGCGCTCAACGTTGCGGCGGTCACCCTCGTAGTCCTGCGCCTCGTTGGTGAGATAGATGCCGTTGGCGATGAAGAAAACGGCAACCAGCGATGCGGTGAATACCAGCCAGTTGAAGTTGCCCGTGTAATACCATGCCAGCACCGAGCCAAGCACGAAAGAGAATACGTCGTTGGAATGGCGCGGCAGCTTCTGCACCTGTATCCAAGCGTTGAGTTTTATCCGGTTAATTTTCATCATAACCTATCTATAAAACCTGATTGAACCATTTACCTGAATCAGATAAGGTTACCTTGTTTACTATTCGTCTGACCTCATCCATGTTTTAAGGAATGGTCAAATTCGGATCACGCGTCTCAGGATTATTGCGCGAAGGCCACCTTCTTTTTGCGTTTGAAAAGCATATTTCGAATGGCCGAAAAATATCTGATGCGCACCAGCCCGATGGGTATCTCGAGCTCCAGCCGCTCGGAGGCGGTGAAGCCGTTGATAGCATCCATTTCCGGCTTGAGGACAGCTATCTCGTCACGCTTCCCGCTCTTCAAGAGTTTTTCTATCCTGGCCTCGAGGGCCTTAGCACGTTCGATGCGTTCAAGCTGCGTATCGGCCGCTTTTTGGGTTATCTGGCCGTACTTGGCCTTGAGTTTGGCCAGGCGGGCGATGGCCTCGTAAGTCACCTCGGTTATCTCGTCACGCGACAGCCACTCGGTCTCGTAGTTCAGGCTGTGTTTCCAGCTCGGCAGCGTGAGAGCCTGGCGGTGCTCTTCCAGCGTCTTGTAGAGGAGGCGGAAACCGTAGCGCTCGGGATACTCGAAAGCCAGGCTGCCGGGCGCCATGAAGGGCGCCTGGTGCCCCATGAAAAGGAAGAGACGCTTGTCGGCCTTGAACTTTTTGAGCAGGTCTTCGCAGTAATCGATGGTATCGAGAACGGATCGTTTAGTCTGCTTGTGCAGCCCTATCATGAAGAATATCTCCACGCGGCTGGCGCCTTCATCCAGCGCGGTCTCAATCATCTTCTCCATGTCCTCGTTGGAAAAGCTCCGGCCCAGCGACACCTTGCGCACCTCAGGGTCGTGCGACTCGGGCGACATGTCCAGCGAGAAGCCCGGTGCGGCCTGTGCCAGCTCCCTGACGAATTCGGGAGGCATGGGATTGAAGGCCTCCAGCATGAGCGTGTTCTTGACGCGGTGTTCTTTTATCAGTCTCAGGAGTTTGTGAGCGCGCCCTTCCCCACCCTCGCGGATGTCCCCCACCAGCAGGATGGGGCCGCGCGTTATATTGCTGATGTTCTGAATATCGTTGAATATATCCTCTGCGGTACGGTAGGCCGGCGTCTTACGGTTGGCAAAGGCGGACAGGCCCCCTTTGGCCCCGCTGCAGAAGATGCAGTTATAGTTGCAGCCGCGGCAGGTGAAGACGGCCGTCACAGGGTATTCCAACCAGCCCTTGAAGGGCACCACGCTGGCGAGGTCGTGGTAACGCAGCACCTGGCGCACCACCGTGCCGTAGTGGTTTCCCATGACATGGCTGATGTCGGTGGGCACATAGCTGAACTCATTTTCGTGAACAGCACCGGAGGCATCCTTCCAGACGAGATTGGGAATGCCGGACAGGTCGCTGCCCGCCTTCAACGCTATCATGAATTGCCTCATGGGCTCCTCGGTGGAATCGCCGCGCATGACGAAGTCCACCGCCGGGTACTGGATAAGCTCTTTCCAGAAGCGAGAGGAGGAGTAACCCCCGAAAATGACTTTGGAGTCAGGATGGTATTTCTTGACGATTCTGGCGATTTCGATGGAGCCGTGCGAATGCACCATCCAGTGCAGGTCGATGCCGAAAACAGGCGCGTCGAGCTTTTTTATGAAGGCTTCGGCGTCGAAATGCGCGTCCCGCAGCATACGCCAGGCGATATTGACAATGCGCGTGCGGAAACCGGCTCGCTCGAGGTACTCGGAAATGCTGGAAAGGCCCACCGGGTACATCTCGAATATGGGCGTGGCCAGCACCAGGTCGCTCACCGGGCCGTATAGCTGGGGTATCTTGCGGAAATCATATACATGCGGAGCGTGCAGCAGGATAAGGTCGGTTTTCGGCATATTTAGTCCTCTTAAAATTATCGTAAATGGAGTGGAATTATGCAAACGGATTTCGGGTTTTTTCCTCTTGAATTAAACGTGATTATAACATTTTGCATAATTTTTTGTCTAACGCCCCCGCCTTATTGTTTCATTCTGAGTCCCGACCTGGACGAAGAATCTGGCACGCTTCAGCAGCCTCTCCCCATATCATCGAGATTCCCCGCGTCCCTTGTCATTCCCAGCACATTCGCCCGCAAGAGGCAATCTCAGCGTAAACTCCAGCGGGAATCCAGGGGGTTCCTGATATTATAGATACCCACGCGCAAGCGCGTGGGTATCTATATTTCAAGCTTCGCTTGTCCTGAATCCTGGCGACCTTGGTATTCAACATACTTGAGTATCTGACCTTCCTCTACCCCAACTGTTGATACAAAGTAT
>QZJY01000033.1 GCA_003597995.1 Dehalococcoidia bacterium | reverse complement strand
GCACGAGCGGCCTCGATGACACTGGGCGGCACCTGGCGGATACCGACATTAGTCAGGCGGATAACCGGCGGCACGGCATAGATGACTGTGGCGAATACTGCCGGTACCATACCCAGGCCGAAGAGCATGACGGCCGGGACAAGATAAACAAAGCTCGGCATGGTTTGCATGGCGTCCAGCACCGGTTTGAGCAGAGACTGTACAAAATTGCTGCGCGCCATAAGAATACCGGAAGGGATGCCCAGCAGAAGTGAAATAAATACCGAAGTAATCACGATTGCCAGGGTGGACATGGACAGGTCCCAGTAGGATGTGGTGCTTGAAGTACCAAAGGTACCAATCAGACCGAACAAGACTGCCAGAACAAGACCGACCCACCATCGCCGCGAAGCCCACCAAGCGAGAAGAAAGATAGCCAGAAGGATAATAAACCATGGTGTGCGCAACAGAAACTGTTCGATGGGCCGGAGTATCTGTAAAATCGTGTTGCCAATAGCATCGAAACCGCTGCCCAGGTTATGCAGCACCCAGCCCATGAGACTGTCAATCCAGTCACGTAGCGGCACGTTAAAAAATGAGGGGAATTCTTGCATTAAGCTGCCTCCCGAGTCTTCATATCTGATGTCTGCGTAGTGGAGCCTTTGTCATCAGTGGCGAGGTCACTCTCGATAGATACAATGGCCTCAGCATTGCTCTGAGCGCCAACAGCGTTGGCTGTGGCGCCACTCTCACTGCTGGGTTCTGGCTTGCACCGGGCCATGCTTGTTAGCAGAAGTTCGTTGCTGATTTCGCCTACCAGTTCGCCGGTCTCGTTAACCACCGGCATAGGGTATGGCGATGCCGTAGCCGGCAGAATCAGCTCTTCCACCTTCGAATCGGGTTTGGCCGTGGGGGTATTCGGTTCAAGGGAGTCTTTAATAGCTTTATTGGGCTGGTCACGCCGGATCTCTATCAGCCGGGACATAGTGATCAAGCCCAGGTATTTTGTTCCCACAGATACCACAAAGGCATAATTCCGCTTGGCGCTGCGAAGGATGTGGCTTGCTGTCTCCGGCCCCATCCATCCGTAGAGCAGAATATCCACTGGCGTCATTACACTGCCGGCCGTGCGGACTTTGGCCAGTGACACGTCGCGCACGAACTCCTCTACATATTCGCAACTGGGGTTGGTGATTACCTCTTCGGGGGTGCCGGTCTGGATAATCTCGCCATCCTTCATTATAGCGATGCGATCACCCAGTTTCAGAGCTTCATCGAGGTCATGGGTTACAAAAAGGATGGTTTTATGCAATTCGCTCTGTATCTGGATAAGCTCGTCTTGCATCTGGCGGCGAATCAAAGGGTCCAACCCACTGAAAGGCTCGTCCATGAGCAGAATTTCCGGATTGCTGGCCAGTGCCCGCGCAAGCCCGACCCTCTGCTGCATACCGCCGGACAGTGCAACCGGGTAGCGGTCTTCCCATCCCTTCAAGCCGACCTTTTCCAGGGTTGCGAGGGCTATGGCGTACGCGTCTTCCTTCTTTACGCCCCTTATGTTCAGGCCGAAGGCGACATTGTCGATCACTGTGCGGTGCGGCAGCAGACCATATTGTTGAAAGACCATGCTTACCCTGTTGCGGCGCATATCCCGGAGCCGGGATTGGCCATACGCCAAAATGTCTTCTCCATCCAAAAGTATTTCTCCCGCCGTAGGCACAATCAAGCGAGGGATGCAGCGGATGAGCGTAGATTTGCCGCTGCCGGAAAGCCCCATGATTACAAACAATTCACCTTTATTGACGTGGAACGCGATATCCCGGAGCGCCGTCACCAGTCCGGTTTTTTCCTGAATCTCCTGCCGGCTGGCGAGGCGTAATTCTTCCGATTTCATGACACGTTTCGGTTTGGAACCGAACACTTTCCAGAGACCGCGCACCTCGATGGTAGGCTTGCCGTTGTTGGAACTATTCTGCTTATTCATATTGGCGCTGCCGCTTGCCTCCCTCTTTATTAACTGAGCTACTCCTATCTCATGCCACAATCAAGTGGGTAAGATTGAGAGTGTTTAAGAAGGGAGTTCTCCCCCAGCTTCGATCGTTTATACAAGCCAATCTTCAAACCAAAGATTTATCTGGATATTCACAATTTTGCTTTTTCCTCGCTGTCGTTTGATAAATCTTGGTTTTAACTTTTTACCCCAGTGCAGCGTTTACCTTGGCAGCCACATCTGCCGGCACCCACGGAGTCCAGATGGACTTATAGTTTTTCAGGAAGTATTCCGCTGCCTGCTCTGTGCTGGCATGGTTGTCCCGCATGTAGGCCAGGATTTCGTTCAGCATCTGAGTTGTCGTGGTATATTTACTAAGAAAATCCACCAATTTCGGAAATCTGTTGTAGAAGCCGTCATTGACACAGATGTTTACTTTATTAGCCGGGTAAGCGCAAGCATGTGTGGAATTCCAGATTGCCGGGTCATAGGCAGGCTCTTCCAGGCGGGTCATATCGTATTTGCCCAGCACCCAGGTCGGCTCCCAGTAGTAGCCAAACCAGGGTTTGCCCTGTTCATAAGCCGATGCCAGTGAACTGGAAAGCGCAGTGTCGGAACCGGCAATGAAATCTGTATAGTAAGCCAGCAACCCGTAGACCTTCAGTTTTTCAGCATTGATGGTCGTCGCTTCCCAGCCGGTCGGGCCATTGACGAATCGGCCTTTGCCGGGGGTTTCGGGGTCTTTGAAGAGCTGCCAGTATTTAGGCAGGTCGAAAACAGATTTCAGGTCCGGTGCGGTAGCCTGAATTCCGCGTGCCACATCGCCATTTATCATGTAGGTAGGCACTAACCAGCCCTGCCAATTGTCAGAATAGTTACTGCCTAGGTCTATGACACTGCCATTAGCAGTAAACTCATCGTAGGCATTCTGCTGGTTTTCTACCCAGACTTCCATGGTCACATCGATGTCTCCGCGTGACAAACCGTTAAACAACGGGATAGTATCGCCGAAGGTGAACTCGGTATCGTAGCCGTAGCCATTCTTAATAATAAAGGCAGCGATACGGCTGTGTACTTGAATACTATCCCAGCTGCCATCAGCCAATACGATGGGTCTCTTCTCCCCGCCACCGCTACAGCCACTTAAGATACCAGTCGCTATCGTAACAAGAGCCGCTGCTAGAGATAAGCCCACACTCGCTATTTTCTTCGTCGAAAAACGCTTCCTAAACATTTGGACCTCCTATTTTGGTTTGCTTTCTTTCATGACGTAGCCGGCTCCGTCGCCGGTGATTGTCTGTCGTAAAGTAGACCAGAGTGTGTTGTAACGTTTCTTGAGGTCAAACCCATAGTTGTTCAGAGCCCATAGGTTGACCACTCCCTGCGTTAAGCCAAAGATAAGGACAGCGGTAGCTTCCGCATTTAAGTCTTTGCGCAGTTCGCCTGTGCCTATACCCTCTTCAAGCAGTGTTTTCAACCGGGCAATATACCGGTCTACGATGTCGGCGACTCTGGCATTCAAGCCTCGATCACCGAGGCTGATGATTTCTGCAATGACCTGGAACGATACGCCCCGGCGTTGTTCAATAGCCGAGATATGCCTATTCAGAATGTGATTCAACCGGTCTATTACATCTCGTCCTTTTTTACTACCTGAATCTTTGATATCGTTGAGAAGATTAGCTCCTACGTCATCCACAAGTAGAAGCATTACGTCTCGTTTTCCATTGAAATGACGATATATAGCAGCTTCGGAAATACCCACTTCATGAGCAAGCCCCTTGATGGTTACATGTTCACTTCCTTTCAGTATAATTAGCTTCCTGGCTGCATCGATAATTTGTTGCCGCCTGACCGGGCCGGTCTCATGCTTCAAGGACATCGGTGCCATCCCCTTCTTGGACGATCAATTTTTTTACCGTAGCTTGATTTAGCTTATTCCGATATGTTCGCACTATTGTAAGTGTATGCTTACATTATATACAGCAATTTGGCATCTGTCAAGTTCAATTAATTGCACATATGTAGCGATTTCGTAAACAAATGAGCGTAATATGGATTGACTTAAGGTCGTGGCCGTTATATAATGTTAGTGAACATACACTATCATATGTGCATTTTCATCAATGCACCCCAAAATGAGTTGTCTACGGGTGGAAATAGCCATTCTCGCCTGGACTAGAGCCAGGTTGCAGTGAAATTGTACTGCATTTAACCTTGATTAGTCACATGCCGTATAATAGTGGTTAGCAGCGATAAGGCGAGAGGAGGATAGGGTGTTTCGAGAACTAAGTTCAAGCAATCTTTTTACCACAGTGGGTATCGTCTTTGCCACGATAGCCCTGGCATGGCTTTTTCACCTTGTATCTAAAAGGATTGTTGGACGATTGATCCAGAAAACAAAGAGCAGTCTCGCCGAATATGTACTATTAGTAGCCCGAAAGCCATTCTTGGCCTTAATCCTGCTATCCGGTTTTTATCTATCCGCCCTGATTCTTCCGTGGAATACAACTGTACGTCATTATCTGGACCGAGGCCCAGCCATCCTTATTGTCCTAGGCATTTATGCACTGACAGCAATGATCGTTGCTGCCTTAAGCTGGTATGAGCGGCGTTTGAAAACACTGGGAGGGGCTGGATTAGCTTACCGTGTTATTCCTTGGGCGCGTATATTGGTAGTATTGTTGGCCGGGCTAAGCGCAATGCTTTTGGCTCTTGATATTCTGGGAATAAACACAGCGCCGGCCATGGCCTGGCTGGGTCAGTATGGCGGGCGTATTCTTCTCATCTTCAGCCTGTCAATGATGGTCATCATCAGCATAGCCAGAATCACACCCAAGCTGGTCGAGACGGCTATTTCTCGTCGCACAGGGGAATCCAAGAGCGAGTTAAAGAAGAGGTCGGAGACGCTATCCCGGGTGTTGGTAAATCCCTTGCAAATGGTCGTTATTATCATCGCAATTTTAACTATACTATCAGATTTCATAAATATTACTACCATTGTCGCCAGTTTTGGCATCGTTGGTCTTGCGATTGGTTTTGGGGCTCAGAGTCTGGTGAAAGACCTGCTCGCCGGATTGTTCGTAATTCTGGAAAACCAGTACCGTGTCGGCGACGTGGCGACGATCGCCGGTGTAACCGGGGTCGTTGAAGATATAAACCTGCGTCGAACCGTCCTGCGGGACCTTGATGGAACGGTGCATTTTGTGCCCAACGGTGAAGTCAGAGTCGCCAGCAACTTAACCAAAGACTGGGCAAGGGTCAATATGGATGTAAAAGTGGCTTATGCTGAAGATTTGAAACATGTTATCAAAGTAATTAATCGTGTAGGCAAAGAACTGGCCAAAGACCCGGCATGGGCCTCACACATACTGACTCCCCCTGAGGTTCTAAGAGTTAATAGCTTCGGGCCGTCCGGTATTGAAATCAAGATAACGGGTGATACAAAACCAGCGAGCCAGTGGGTGGTTACAGGGGAACTGCGCAGCAGATTGAAAGAGGCTTTCGATGAAGAAGGGATATCGACGCCGTGGCCCCAAACCAAAGTCGATTTCATCCACCCAATTGATGCACGTCCCGCTTCTAACAATAATGCATGACACGATGCTGCCTGGACAGCCCATCACAGCTCCAACGAGTTAAGGTATCACTGGAAAGAACCGGCAGAAGGACGATAGAATGAAAATACTTCAGGGGGAGAATGGGCAATCCACTCGGTCCAGGAGGTTTCGACGTATACTGGCAACTTTCCTTTATGAACAGGCTCCCACAATCTTCGCAGCCGTTCTGGTATTAATTTTGATTTTGCTTATTTACCTGAAGCAATAGAACGGTATTATTCATTACCTCAAGTTCAATGCTTGCATAATTAAAGTAGAGGAAGCATCAAAACTAAGATGGTTGGTGTTTATTTTGAGCCCGCTCCTCGCACTCTATCTCGAACCCAAGACCACTACAAATACGTTCCAGAACACCACCAGCGTGTACCAGCACACGACCGCCACCGTGACTATCAGAACCATCCTGGGCTTGCGATAGTGCAATATCCACAGAAGCGAAATTGCCAGCAGAGTCCCCACTATTTTGACCAGGATGAGGGCGTCACTGCTAGCCAGTCCCGCCAGCCAGATGTTGCCTTCGCTGCCTAAACCCTCGGTGATGATGAAGCGCGTAACCAAGCCGTCCGCTACGGAAAGTGCAAAAAGCGCGCCGAGGAGTATTCGCTGGTTGCGGCTGTCGGCAGGGGAGACCATGACAGAAGAATCGTTTTCTTTCAACGGCTGACGGCTTTCTTGCCGCCCAGCTCGCGCCCACGCTGCCACAGGCGCACGGCATCCACTACCTCGTCCACCGTGTCGCAGACGCGCAGCAGATTGAGGTCTTCTTCCGAGATGAACCCCTGCGCCAGCAGGGTATTCCGCATCCAGTCCAGCATACCCTTCCAGTAGGCGCTGTCAACCAGTATCACGGGGAGGGGCTTTATCTTGTGCGTCTGCATGAGGGTGAGCACCTCGGCCAGCTCGTCCAGCGTGCCCAGGCCGCCGGGCACGAAAATAAAGGCGCTGGCGTACTTTACCAGCATGACCTTGCGCACGAAGAAATAGTTGAAGTTGAGCGTGGTAGTGGTGAAATCGTTGGGTTTCTGCTCCATGGGCAGCTTGATGTTGAGGCCGATGGAGCGCGCCTCACCCCGGCGCGCACCCCTGTTGGCCGCTTCCATGACGCCGGGCCCCCCGCCGGTGATGATGGAGAATCCCTGCCGGGCCAGCCGGTAGGCAATCTCCTCCGTCTTGACATAAAGCGGGTGGTCGGGATTGAGTTTCCTGGCCGAGCCGTAGATGGTGACCGCCGGTTCAACGCCCGCGAGTGCGTCGAATCCCTCCACGAATTCGCCGATGATGCGGAACATGCGCCACGAGTCGCGGTTGGCCAGTTCCTCTATTTCGTATTCGTAAGGATGGTTCTGTTCCGGCACAGTTCAACTCCCTTTGTATAAGTTAAGTGGCGGAGGAGGAGTTTGTCAAGCATGGAAATCGTCAGCAGGCATATATACTAACAACTTATAAACTGCTAATATATTCAAACTCTTGTTTTAGACTGTAAAGATGCATCAAAAATCTTCGCTTAATCCCCGCGTATGGGCAATTATAACGATGGTTTGTCCCGCCTTGCTGCTGAGTTTACTGCTTATTGTGACTCTCTCGGTACCGGATTATGACCCGGTCAAGAGTTTGATTAGCGCGCTATCGCTTGATAACTTTTGGCTGGGGGCGGCCCTTTTTATCCTGTCGGCGATAACGGTTCTGGCATTCGCCAGGGGATTATCCGGCGGCATTCCATTGAACGAGAAAGCTAAAACTCTGAATATGCTGTATTTGGCTGCTGTTTGCCTGCTGTTGCTGATATTTGTTGATATCGATCATGTGCACGGAATATGGACGTTCAAACGTGTCGTCCACTGGTCCATCGCATCCGCGGCAACCGGCTTTTTTATCGTATCCTGTTTTTTGATAGCGCAGAGTATGAAGAAAGATGCGGCGTGGCAAAAAATGTATGTCTTCACCACCGTTCTGGCAGTTTTAACTATGGCAGCCGGCATCGGTATGGCTTTCATAATCCGTCCGGGACTGGTCGGGGTGTTGGAACGCCTCATACTGGCAAGCGCAGTAATATGGGTCGAGGCGATGTCTATGCGTATTTACCAATTCTCTCGCCGGGGCGGAACAATTCAATGGCAAAGGTCGGCCAGCGGACAGATACTCCCAAAATTGTAACATGGTTGAAACTTGATTATGTTTGCCGAAAATATTATTGGACAGATCTCTCTGGGTAGCAATGCCGTAGAGCGCGCTGATTTAGCTATTATCGGTCTGGCATTTGTGGCACAGGCGCTCAAGGAATGGGGAATTCCTTCTCCCGGGGTTACACAGAGCTCCCTGATGTATGCGGGTTGGCAGTTGACGGCCGGGAGTTTTCTGACGGGCGCCGCTATTATCGTCTCCGTTTTTAGCGGTTCCCTGTGTGGTTCTGCGGTGGCATATTGTGCGGGGAGATTCCTGGGACCGCGCTTTGTAAATCGCTTTGGCAAATATTTGCATCTCACGCCTGAAAAACTTGACGAACTGAAATCGAAAATCGGCAACCGGGCGACACCGGCCATCATGTTAGGGCGTTTCGTGCCTACCATGATGGCCACTCTTTCGGTCGCAGCCGGCATGATGCGCATCCCGATGGCAAAATATTCTGCGGGAGTTGCTCTTGCCGTGTTGTTGTGGGAGTCGTTGTTTGTAAGTATCGGGGCTCTCACCGGGAAGGCGTTGAGCGAAGTCCGCATTCTCGACATCAAAGAAATCCTGCCGGCGCTTTTAGTCGCCATGCTGGGGGCATTCCTCATCAGGGCAACCGTTGTATACCTGATACACTGGCGCAGGAAAAAGAAAGCGAATTCAACTGCCTGCGTCAACAAGGCAATGTAATAGCGGAGGCAGATGTTATGCGGGACAAGCTAACGGTTATGGTATTCGCAGGAGAGTTACACGTGATAGTGCGGCTGATTTCACTCGCAGGGAGGGCTTAAAAATGGCGGACTGGCTTCGGGGGCTTTCTGCGTCCGTCACCGGGTTGGGGTATAAAATTGTCGCTCTAATGCGCAAAACGCGCCGGCCGCTGACATTTGCCGCCTGCCGGCTTTTCATTCGACTGCATATCAACCAGTCTCATATTACAGTGAGCCGCATTTTCTTGTTCGCAGGTTTTTATTTTGCCTGGGTGTACTCTGCGTTTTCGGTGGCCCTCGGTCTCATGCTCGCCGCCTGGATACTGGACTGTATAGACGGCGACCTGTCGCGCATGTTAAAAAACGATAACGCGATAGGTGAATTCGAAGACGTCTTCGTGGACAATCTTGCTTTTTTGATTTTTCCTCTGGCGTTGATCCAAACAGGGCTGTTGAACGGGGTTCTGGGCGCTCTGTTCGTTTTCTCCGCCTTTTCGGTGTTATGGATGGCCGAAAGAAAACAGACCGGTGGCGGAGAGCCAGTCAGTCTTGCCTTTCACCCCAAAGGCGACCTGTTTTTGAGCCTGTCCCGCAAAGTTGCATGGGTTCTGATGTACCTTTTCGTGCTTTTCAGATTCGATATTTTCACCGAAGCATATATAGCAATCACGGCGATTCTCTTAATATCGGTCATGATCAACTACTTTCAGATAATCCGCTCGCGGTTAAAATTCCGTTAATATTTGCTATGGAAATTCAAGAGCAAAAGACCGCCATAAATCCCGCTGTGATTCCGGGGACGTATCGTTCACCTTATCGCCTGAACGATAAAATGAACATTGTCATCTGGTTGACAATAGCGCGTGTTTTGCTTTTGCCCCTGGCTATTTTACCTGTGGCTCTCGACTGGCATGAAGGCTGGTTGATATCAGCCGCCGTCACTTCGGCGGCCGGGTTGAGCGACTTTGTCGATGGTTACCTGGCGCGCAAAATGAAACTGACAACTGCGCTGGGGGCAAACCTGGATTTTTTAAGCGATAAAATATTTATCGGCGGCATGTTGATAACACTGGCTTCTTTCAGGCTGATAGCCGTTTGGATTCCGATAGTCGTGCTGGCGCGAGAATTGCTCATCACGATCCTGCGCGTTAAGCGTTTTCACACGCGCCCACCATCGGCTGATAACTGGGGCAAAGCCAAAACCACCGTCTCTTTTGTGGCAATAGTTTGGGTTTCTCTCCAGAAAGCGTTGCAATCGGGCAGCGTCTTGAACTCCCTCGACGCGCACGGAAATCTCAGCGCGATTTTATCGTTAGCTCCCTGGGTCATGCTTGCGGCGGTTATATTAACGCTGCTATCGGGAGCAAATTACTTCTGGAAATACACGAGTCGGAAAGATGCCCGGACGCAATAATCCGATTCTATTTAGACATAGATATTCTTTTTTGTATAAGTTAAGTGGCGGAGGCGGGGTTTGTCAAGCGTTGAATATGATATAATTAAAAATAGAAAAACGTTGTGAAGAATCTGTGGATAAATCTGTAGGTTCTTACGTTTTTTTGTTTATAGCAGCAACGCTGCTAATTGTTTCAACCTCTTGCAGTCAGACTCAAAAAAATAACACGCAGCCGGAAGTCACAACCCAGTTCACACCAGTGACCCAGTTAAGCACAACTCCAAGCACCATCTTGCCCAGTTCGGCCACCATCACCACCCCCTAACAGCGGCTACAATGACATCCCCGGGTCCAACACTGTCAACGGCTATTGCAGCAAAAACGTCTAAACTCACGCTCTCAGACGCTCCTTCGATACTCGATCTCTCCTCGAATCTCCAATCGGGTTTCCGGAGCTGGTATGACCCGCAGCCATCAGTATCTAAACCCCTGGGGATGGGAAGCGGATCTGAATACCATTTAATCGGAACACCCCTTGGAGAACGCGCATGGTGCCAGATTCAAACCACTCTTTGGATTGTCGCTCCTGGTTTGGCACAACAAATCACTGTGGAAGCTGTTTTAGAAGAATACAACCTTACGGGATACCGTATTGATGTAGGGAATAGCGCTACCGCGGTCAAATACGGAGAGATGAACTCCGGTTTAGAATTCATAGTAATTAAAGATCAGAACGTCTTTGTGCTCATAAACGCTTCCTATTACTATCCTGAGAGCGTTTACGTTCCTTTACGGGGATTGGCTATGGTAATCGTAGAGCGGCTTGATTCCTGCTTGAGTTAGTGTGGATCGGTCACGTACTTCTTTAACGGTAAACAGGTTTACCTAAATTCCCCCCAAAATCCAATATTTACTGGACGCTTACAGCCCCCCCTGCAAAAGTTCAGAAACATATTGGACTCTCTGGGAGGTGAAGATGGGGAGTCCGGATGAAGCAAATCTATGTAGAAAGTTATTACCGGAGCGGCTAT
>QZJY01000032.1 GCA_003597995.1 Dehalococcoidia bacterium | reverse complement strand
GCTGGTGCCGGAGAGCAAATAGGAAGCGGCCTGCAGCAGCCCCAGGGCGAATTCGCCGTTCAGGCGCATGAATTCCAGCAGGTGCGCGGCGGCGGCATCCGCAGCCACGGCGGCCTCGTCGTAGTCAAGGCCGGGGCTCACGCGGGCGAGCTGTGCGGCGCGGATAAGGGCTTCGCGGCGTTCTTCCTGCAGTGACGGCATACTGCCACGATATACCTGCGAGAGGGGCGGGGTCAAATGCCACTTGTCATTCTGGAGGCCACAATGGGTGGCCGAAGAATCCGGGGCGGGGTGGCTCTCCCCTCTAAAACAATATTCGAGAGTGATTTTGCCATTTTACTGCCCAACAATGTTGACTTCCAAACCTTTAAGTGTTATCATATATTCTAGTTAGTTAGTTTGGTGTAATTGTAATGAAGTGCCCGGAATGTAGAAGTACTCGGTTGATTAAATTTGGTAAGAAATTTGCGAGAAATCCTCAAACTGGAAGAAGACATACTGTGCAGCAATACCAGTGTAAAAATTGCGGGAGAATCACGATAAACCCACGATATTAAAGCTGATCAAAGGAGGAGAATATGGCAATTGTTGTTGAAGAAATTATCGATGTCATTCAAGGTCTCGCGGCAGATACAGTTAGTCCATTCCCGGGGTTTTTTACGGTCATGACTGTTGCAAAAATCATGGCTACACGGGGGAACTTTACCGGAAAGGGTGCCCATGGTGACCCAACAGTTAGGCAGATGCAATATATAAGGGATTTAATTTCAAGAAGACCAGATCTCTTTGAACTGAAAAAGGTCAACGGAAAATTATTTTTTAGGCCCCGTCCGGTTCGTCGTATAACCCGTATCTAAATCTAACCACGATTAGGAAACGCTTTCCCTTTCCCCTCCCTCACGACAATCACCTCTTCCCTTTATAGAACGTTTGTGCTACTATAGCCGCATGAAACGAAAAGAAGTATCTAAGAGGAAGCCTGGTGCTCAGCCGGGCAACCAGAATGCCCGCACCCACGGCTTCTACGCCAGGGTTATGACCCCCGAAGACCGCGAGCTCTTCGAGGCGGCCGCCGCCCTGCACGGGCTGGATTATGAAATTGCCCTGCTGCGCATGAAGATTCTTTCCATCCTGGCGCACGACCCTCAGAACCACGCTGTACTGGTGATGGCCATAAACGCGCTTACGAAGCTGCTCAAAACGAAGCAGCAGATTGCCCCGACCGATATAGAGCAGTTTAAAAGAGCCGTGCAAAACGTGCTTGGCGACCGGGCTAGAACGCCGCTATTCGAACAGGCCCTGCATGAGGTCAACCATGGTTTGGCCGGCAGCGAGGCGACACCTGGTGTCTCTTCAAGCCATCTCTCCCTTGACGGGAGAGATAACCCTATCCTGAGCGAAGCGAATGGAAGTGAGGGTGAAAGTTAGGGGGCACTATGAGGAGTGTATTCAAATTGTCCGCTTACGGATACCAATCAGGCACGGAGGCCCATTCGCAAAAGCTCTTACCAAAAAACAAATCCGCGCCTGGGCCGTGACTGGCGCAGGGTATTCGTTCCCCTGGAATTTTTTTCTCCCCGAAACGAAAACCAATCGGCGTAGGGGCGAGGCATGCCTCGCCCTCGAGGAAGTCCGCCTGAGGCGGGGAGAATACACTCGAAACTAACTTCAAATCCCTCTCAATCTCCCTTTTCTAAAGGTAATTATCCCTTGACATCACCCTCTCCTTGTGCTATAGTAGATATAGATAAAGGAGAAAAGCCATGAATACCAAGCAGATTAAATTCACTAAAAAAGATTTCGCCAAGATGTTCCCCGATAACGATTCCTGCCTTGAATGGCTCAAGAACCATCTTTATCCAGACGGGATTTATTGCCCGATTTGCAAGCAGATTACACCTCATGCCAAATTGCGCCAGCGACCTGTTTATGCTTGCGATATTTGCAGACATCAAATCTCGCCATTGGCTTATACGATATTCCACAAGTCCACCACACCGCTTAAAACATGGTTTGAGGCTATCTTTGAAATGTCCACCACTAGAACGGGCTATTCTGCCAAAGCACTCCAAAGAAGCACTGGCGTAACTTATAAAACGGCGTGGCGAATGTTTAAGCAGATTCGTTCTATGCTCGGCGAGAACACGGGTAAAATGTTTGGCATGGTAGAGGCGGATGAAACCTACATAGGCGGAAAAGAAAAGAACAAACACGCCAGCAAGAGGATACAGAGCGGTAGAGGCACGATTGGCAAGCTGGCGGTCATGGGTGCTGTTGAACGCAATGGCAGAGTAACAACCGCACGGCTTCAAGGCACTACCATTCCCGAAATGCACAAGTTTATTTATGCCAATATAAGCCCTACTGCCACGCTGTACAGCGATGAACATTCTGGCTATGATGGGCTTAACGGCTATAACCATATCAGCGTCAAACATCATGCTGGCGAATACGTTAAAGGAACGGCTCACACCAATACCATTGAGGGCTTCTGGTCGCTGGTTAAGCGTGGCATATCTGGCGTTTATCATCATGTTAGCCCTGACTATCTACAAACCTATGTAAACGAATATTCATTCCGCTATAATCACCGCAAAGATGAACGGCCTATGTTCCACTCTTTTCTGAATCAGATTTAGGTTGCTCATTAACAGGCTGACACACTTTGCCAAGATTGGCTAGAAATTCCTCTTTGGTTATATCTTTTTTGACAACCCTGCGAGGTCTAGCCATCTTAGTGATTGTCCGTTCGTCCATTGCCATCTTTTTCGGCCTTTGAATGTCTTTGCGTTTTTTGTTGATTGGCAAATCCATTATGCACCTCTTTTGTTAATGACTTAATCGTTTTAGTTAGTTTGCCAATATCATCTTTTGTGGCCGTATTGTCCTTTGTCCCTTTCGCAAGATAGTTAAAGGCTAAATATATTGAAACGCAACCCAGTAAAATGCCAAAAACAAAAGCCAAACAAGCCAGAATAAAGACTACAGTAGCCATCATCCACAACCCCATAGTTGCAAAGCTGATGTACAACGCATAGAAAGAGACTGCTGTCGCCACAAGCCACAATGAAACAGTAAGGATGATTTGGATAATACCCCACCTAGAAGATGACGGTTTGTCGCTAAAGTGTTCAGCCCACCATGCCTTAATTGACATAGCCTAGAGTATAACACCTGTATTATTGACATGCTATAATGCTTTTTAGCTATGGATAAGATAGCCCCGCTCGTATTAGGCTTATTCGCCATGTATGTTGAAGATAAATTCCTAACCGAAGTATTTAAGACTTTTGGGCTGATATTGCAGGGCAATTTCGTGGGCAACTGGTTAGTATTTATCTTGCAGTTAATCTTTGCCATAGCTACCCCCTTTGGCATTATTGCCGTTTTTAGGAGCGCTTTTAGCAACGAGTGATTTCAAAAGCTTTTCTATGCTTATCAATTTGGCGGTGATAAAAAGAAGACAAATGAATACCCCACCTAAAGCCACGAATATATCTTGGCTAGTCATGGGGTTGCCTCTGACGTGATGTTAAGGGATAAGCACCTTTCTAAAGGGAGAGAAAAGCAACCGCCCCACCAGATGCTTCGGCCCGCCCAGGCGGGCCTCCAGCATGACAATTTTTGGGCAACAAAAAAGGCTTAACAGCCTTCTTGCGAAGAATCCTCAGATTGAAGCTCCAAGGATAAAGAAAAAGCCTCCTGGCAATGGCATATTTTCCGCAGGGAGTTGCCCCCCCAGTATCGTCTGCGCTAAGGCGTTTCACTGCCGTGTTCGGGATGGGAACGGGTGGTGCCACCTCGCTCTGATCACCAGAAGACTTTTTCGCTGTTAAGCCTATTTTTCAGTTGTTAAGATTGCTTCGTCGTCCTGATTATATCAGGACTTCTCGCAACGACGCTCACGCGCCGGTTTTTAATTGTACACCCTCACTCTTATCTCTCCCCTCAAGGGAGAGAGGACTGAAGGTAGTTGCTAATATCAACTTTGAAGCAGGTCAAGCCCTCGGTCATTAGTACCACTCAGCTGAACACCTTACGGTGCTTACACATGTGGCCTATCAAGCAGGTGGTCTACCTGCGACCTTACCCCCTCTTGCGAGGGATGGGAAACCTCATCTTGGGGCCGGCTTCACACTTAGATGCTTTCAGCGTTTATCCGAACCAAACTTGGCTACCCAGCGATGCCTCTGGCGAGACAACTGGCACACCATATGTTTGTTCACCTGGATCCTCTCGTACTACAGGTAACTCCCCTCAAGTTTCCATGCGCCCATCACGGATAGAGACCGACCTGTCTCACGACGGTCTGAACCCAGCTCGCGTGCCGCTTTAACCGGCGAACAGCCGGACCCTTGGGACCTTCTCCAGCCCCAGGATGCGACGAGCCGACATCGAGGTGCCAAACCTTGCCGTCGATATGAACTCTTGGGCAAGATAAGCCTGTTATCCCCGGGGTAGCTTTTATCCGTTAAGCTACGGCCCTTCCACACGGTACCGTAGGATCACTTTGCCCGACTTTCGTCCCTGCTCGACTTGTAAGTCTTGCAGTCAAGCCCCCTTATGCCAATGCACTCTACGGGTGATTTCCATCCACCCTGAGGGGACCTTTGGGCGCCTCCGTTACATTTTGGGAGGCGACCGCCCCAGTCAAACTGCCCACCAGCCACTGTCCCACGGCTTGCTCCGGGGTTAGAGGCTAGATTCACCAAGATTGGTATTTCACATTTCGGCTCCACCAGGGCTAGCGCCCCGGCTTCAAAGCCTCCCAACTATGCTACACATGGTAAAACCAGACTCAATGACAAGTTACAGTAAAGCTCCACGGGGTCTTTTTGTCCTGTGACGGGAAACCCGCATCTTCACGGGTATTTCAATTTCGCCGAGTCCCTCGTTAAGACAGCGCCCAAGTTGTTACACCATTCGTGCGGGTCGGAACTTACCCGACAAGGGACTTCGCTACCTTAGGACCGTTATAGTTACGGCCGCCGTTCACTGGGGCTTTCGTTCGGAGCTTCGCTTGCGCTAACCCCTCCCATTAACCTTCCAGCACTGGGCAGGTATCAGCCTGTATACATCAGCTTACGCTTTAGCACAGACCTGTGTTTTAGTTAAACAGTCACTTGGGCCCATTTATTGTAACCCTGATAAATCAGGGCACCCCTTCTTCCAAAGTTACGGGGCTAGATTGCCAAGTTCCTTAACGAGGGTTATCTCGATCACCTTGGGACTCTTATCCCCACCCACCAGAGTCGGTTTAGGTACGGGCGCTATGGTTTCAACGGCAACGAGGCTTTTCTAGGCAGCCTGGCGTTACTCGAATCGTCTTGAGTCTCCTCGCAACTTCCTCTCATTTTCAACTATATCCGGGGTGGATTTACCTGCCCCGGCATCATCTCCGTTGAGCGACACTCCATGTCCAATGGGAATGCTCGAACTAACCTCCTGCGTCACCCCTTTGCCTCCACCACAGCGGTACAGGAATAATAACCTGTTGTCCATCGCACTACGCCTTACGGCCTCGGCTTAGGCCCGACTAACCCTAAGCGGATTAACCTTGCTTAGGAAACCTCGGGTTTCCGGCGGATATGTTTCTCACATATCTTGCGCTACTCATGCCGACATTCTCACTTCTTAAAGCTCCACCGAACCTCACGATTCGACTTCGCTGCTAAAAGAACGCTCCCCTACCCATTCCGTAAACGGAATGCCGTAGCTTCGGTGACAGGCTTAGCCCCGTTGGGTTGTCGGCGCAGTACCACTCAACCAGTGAGCTGTTACGCACTCTTTAAAGGGTGGCTGCTTCTAAGCCAACCTCCTGGCTGTCTACGCAATTCTACTTCCTTTGCCACTTAGCCTGTTCTTAGGGACCTTAGCTGACGGTCTGGGCTGTTTCCCTCTCGACCACGGAGCTTAGCCCTCGTAGTCTCACTCCCGGACTAAGTTAGCGGCATTCGCAGTTTGATTGGAGTTGACAGGATACTCTCCCACCTATTCCATTCAGAGCTCTACCTCCGCTAACCACCATCCGAGGCTGTACCTCAATACATTTCGGGGAGAACCAGCTATCCCCGGGTTCGATTGGCATATCACCCCTATCCACAGCTCATCCGATAGCTTTGCAACGCTAAACGGTTCGGGCCTCCACTTCGAGATTATCGAAGCTTCACCCTGGCCATGGATAGCTCACCCGGCTTCGGGTCTAATCCGTGCAACCATAGTCGCCCTATTCAGACTCGCTTTCGCTTTGGCTCCGTGACTTAATCACTTAACCGGCTACACAGATTAACTCGTCGGCTCATTCTTCAATAGGCACGCCATTACCAGGACTTGCGTCCAGGCTCTGACTGCTTGTTGGCGCACGGTTTCAGGTCTATTTCACTCCGCTTTCGCGGTGCTTTTCACCTTTCCCTCACGGTACTTGTTCACTATCGGTCATCAAGGGTATTTAGCCTTACCGAGTGGTCTCGGCGGGTTCCCACAGGGTTCTTCGTGCCCCGTGGTACTCAAGAACAGGACTTGGAGCTTGCCTCTTTCGCCTACCGGACTATCACCGTCTGTGGTGGCTCTTTCCAGAGACCTTCTGCTAGAGTTGGGTTTGTAACTCCATGGCGCTTTCTGAACAACGCCCAATCCGTCTTACTACCCCGGATAAACATAGGCTCCAGAGCCACTAAGTTTACCCGGTTTAGGCTGTTCCCCGTTCGTTCGCCACTACTAAGGGAATAATGTATTTTCCTCGGGGTACTGAGATGTTTCACTTCCCCCACTTGCCCCCGCCTGGCCTATGTGTTGAGCCAGGGGTACACCGGTTTTGCCGGTGTGAGTTGCCTCATTCGGGAATCCCCGGTTAAAGCTTGCTAGACAGCTTACCGAGGCTTATCGCAGTCTTGCCACGCCCTTCGTCGGCCCTTGATGCCAAGGCATCCACCGTGCGCCTTGTTTTGCTTGACCTACTTCAAACTTGATATTAGCTTGTTTCTTATATATTCAGTTGTTAAATCGGATAGAGGCATAAAGAAAGTGGCCTGGCGCATGCACCAAGCCACCGCTCGGTTTTTCACCGGTAATTACCTTTATGTATCTATCGTCAACATAATCGCCCGTTTTCACAAGGCAAAAGTAATAATACCATCAGCACAAAATCTTGTCAATAGCGAAAAGAGGCGTAAATAGCCAGCGTGTCAAGATGTTGGAGGGGTTTTGGAAAATAATTTTTCGGATTCAGGCGCGCCTCAGGCGGGTAACGATATATCTGACGGCGAATCCGAATGCCACTCCGATGAAAACGGATATGAAAAGCCGGGGCAGATTGTCTCCGTGCTCCCCGATAAGGATTCTCAGGTATTTGTCTAAAAACTCCTCGGGCCCCAGAGGCGACCATGGGAAAAACGAGGTATAGAGAATAGCCAGCGCCAGAGGTATCACAATTGACGCGGAAACAGTGACTATAACAGCCAGAGCAGGAGCCTTGATTTTTGTGGCCGCTACAAAGGAGACCGCAGCCAGCCAGGCCACAATTGCCAGTAATATGCCGATGTTCATTATGAAGATTATAGCAGGCTAACGGCCTGTGATTGAAACCAGACACTTTGAGTCAGTACTCGATTTTCTTCTATAATACCTCCATGCCAAGCGTCAGGATATCCGAGCTCATAGCCACGCAGGAGGTAGTCGACGCCTTCCGTGCGGCTTTTGCGTGCAGGCACTGCGGGACTTGCTGCACCGGGTTCAAGGGTGTCAAGCTGAAAAAGGGGGAACTGGAACTCCTGCCCGTGCCTCAAAACGAACGCATGGACGTCTTCGAGCTGTTCGACGACACTTATTATATGAAAGAGCCGTGCCGCTTTTACGACGCCTCTAAGGCGAAATGTACTATATATAGTGACCGCCCGGAGACCTGCCGCAACTTCCCGCTGTACAACCAGCGCTGCGATGACGGTCTGGTGCATCTGGGAGTCTGCGACAGGTGTGAAGCCGCGCTCGACACCCTGGCTGAGCTTGAGGTGGAGTTCCTGGGGAGATAGGTTTCTTCTCTCCCCTTGCGGGAGAGATAGAGTGAGGGGTAGAGTTATCGCCCAAAGCCTCACCCTCACACATTCGCTTTGCTCAGTGCAGGCTCTTAATCCTCTCCCTCAAGGGCGAGGAAATCAATAAGGAAGCCCTGGCCGAGGTGGAAGTGGAGTTCCTGAGGAGATAAATCTGCCGCCATGCCGAAGAACCGCATATCCGGGCTGATAGCCACACAGGAGGCAGTCGAATCATTCCGCCGCTGTTTCGCCTGCCGGCGCTGCGGCGCATGCTGCACGCAGTTCGACGGCGTCAGGGTGACCACAGCCGAAATGAAGCGCCTCGACATCCCCCGTAACGAATGGGGCGACACCTTCTCGGTGATGGGCAGTACATATTATATGAAGCAGCCCTGCCGCTTTTTCAGCGCGGGCAAGTCCGGATGCACTATATACAATGCCAGGCCTGAGACCTGCCGTCGCTTCCCCATGTACGCCATAAAGTGCGACGACGGGTTGTTACACCTGGCCGTTTCCGAGATCTGCCCGGCAGCCGTAGAGGCGCTGGCGGAGGTGGAGGTGGAGTGGTTGGGGAGATGAATTGCTATGCGGATGCTTAATTCAGAGAGAACTAGAATGGGCCGCTTGAGATTCTAAATAAATAAACTTCCCCGACCTTACGGTCGGGGAATTAAGTATGGAAAGTTAAACGTCACCACGCCTCCCCGTAAATCGCCGCGATAGCCGCTTTATCCAGCTTCTTGGGGTGCGCCGCCAGCCAGGGGGCCGTTTTCAGCGCGTTGGCAGCCAGGTCGTTCAACTTGTCCTTTTCCACGCCCAGGTCGCGCAGTTTAAGGTTCATATTGCAGGCTTTGAGCCAGTCCTCGACTGCCTTGATACCGTCCTTTTTGCCGAAAACATTGCAGGCCAGCTTGTCGAGCCGGTCCTGCCGGATGTCGGCTAGAGACCGCAGCCATGCCGGCAGCAAAGCTGCCAGGCCGTCCCCGTGCGCCATGTCGTACATCCCGCTCAGCGGATGTTCGATGCCGTGCATGGTCATGGCACCGTCCCCGCCACCCAAGCCCGCGAAAGCCGAGCAGGCGATGGTGCTGGCCCAGGATAGCTGCGAGCGCGCATCCAGATCATCCAGCTTTTTTAGGACGCGCGGCAGGTAGTCCACCACCAGTTTCATGCTGGTTTCCACGATGCCGTCGGTGAGGGGCTGGGGATTGCCCGCCGTTATGTAAGGCTCTACCAGGTGGCAGAATATATCCACGCCACCCTGTGCCGTGGGTCTGGCAGGAAGCGTAAGTGTCAGTTCCGGGTCGACGATGGAGACGGCGGGATAGGCGCAGCGGTCGGAGAGGACACACTTGTCATGCGTCTCCCAGTTGGTGATGACCGCCCCGCAATTGGATTCCGAGCCGCTGGCAGCCACGGTGGGAACGGTGATGAGCTTCGGAACGTCGCCCGCGATTTTCTGGCGCGTCTCGATGTAGTGCCAGACCGGCTTGCCGCCGATGGCGGCTACCACGATGCCCTTGGCCGCATCCATGGCGCTGCCGCCGCCCAGCGCGATGACGACGTCCAGCTTTTTCTCGCGGACGATGGCCGCGCCTTCATCCACGGTGGAGGAGCGGGGGTTGGGCTCGATTTTATCGAAGACGGCCACCGCAACGCCGTGCTTATCCAGGTCGGCTACGGCGCGGTCAAGCAGGCCGCTCCTGCGCATCGAGCCTTTACCGGTGACGAGCAGGGCATTCTTGCCGATTCGCGCGGCCTCTTTGCCGAGCTGGCCGAAGCCCCCGGTGCCCGAAATTATTTTGGTCGGTATATAGAACGTAGTAATCATGGAAATATTATAGCAGGGAAGATTTTAATCTATCGCCGGCTTGCGCGCCTTGATCCACTTCTGCTTCTGCTCCAGGCGCACGCCCTCGTCAGTGGTCTGGTAGCCGGATAGAAAATCTTTCTTGAAACCCTCGAACGAGCCGTTAAGGATAGACGAGCGGACGTCCCCCATGAGTCGAGCCATAAACCGCAGGTTGTGGATGGTGGCCAAACGGTAGGCCAGCAGTTCCTGCGCGCGGAAAAGGTGGCTGACGTAGGCTGCCGAGAAGTGGGCGCAGGTGTAGCAGTCGCAGCCTCGCTCTACGGGAGAATCCATCTCGCGGAAAACGGCGTTATCGATGTTGACCCGCCCTCGGCGGGTGAAAAGCGCTCCGTTGCGCGCCACGCGCGTGGGCAGCACGCAGTCCATCATATCAACGCCCAGCCCCACCGCCTCCACCACGTCCTCTGGCGAGCCCACGCCCATCAGGTAGCGCGGCCTGTCCTGCGGCAGATACTGGAGCGTTGTGCGCGCCGTCTCCCAGGTAAGCTCTTTGGGTTCGCCCAGACTCAGGCCCCCCAGCGCGTAGCCGGGAAAATCCAGCGAGGTGAGGTACTCGGCGGACTGCCTGCGCAGTTCCGGCGAGAAGCCGCCCTGCACGATAGCAAAAAGCTGCTGGTCCGCCCTCTTATGAGCGGCCAGACTTCTCTCCGCCCAGCGGTGCGTGCGCTCCATAGCCTGGCGTACTTGAGAAAGGGGAGCATCGGAAGGTGAGGGTTCGTCCAGCACCATGGCGATATCCGAACCCAGCCCCTCCTGGAGAGCTACAGCTATTTCGGGCGTGATGAAGTGGGTCGAACCGTCGATATGCGAGCGGAAGGTGACGCCTTCGTCGGTAACTTTGGAAAGAGCCGACAGGCTGAACACCTGGTAGCCGCCCGAATCGGTGAGGATGGCCCCGTCCCGGTCCATAAAGCGATGCAACCCGCCCAGCTTTTTGATGACCTCAATGCCCGGTCTGAGGTAGAGGTGGTAGGTGTTGCAGAGGATGAGCCGCGCGCCGAGCGTATTTATCTCGTCCGGCGTGAGGGTTTTGACCGTGGCCTGGCTGCCCACCGGCATGAAGACGGGGGTGGGAATGACGCCGTGCGCCGTGACGAGTTCACCGGCGCGGGCTGAGGCGGAGGAAGGATGCTTGACCAGTCGGAAATTGTCCATTGCTCTGCCCGTCTTAACCCACCCAGATACTTATGCACATCGCCACGAAAATCAAGCCCAAGTAAGGAAAGCTCGATAGCTTGTAGAGCTTCCAGGCGTCTTTGGACGTGTGCGAGGACACCAGCCTCGCAGTTGCAAAGAGCATGGCCGCTCCGAGGATTACAGCCACAAGCAGATAAAGCAGGTTGAAGCCCGCCACGTAATAAAGGCTGACCGCCGCCACGTTCAGCACCAGTGCGAAAACCAACAGCACCAGGACAGCCGTGCGCACCGAAACGTTCATGGGGAAAAATGTAATTCCCGCGCCTATGTAATCGTCTCTGTGGGAGACCATCACGCTCCACACATGCAAAGGCAGCCAGGCGCAGATAAGCAGGCAGAGCAGCCCCGCTTCCAGTGTGAAGTGCGGATTTACGGCAAACCAGCCCATCAGCACCGGGGCGCAACTGGCGATGGCCCCCTGCGGGAAAACGCAGATGACTCGTTTGCGAAAGACGGCGGCGGCAACCGTGCCCGCGAGGTCGGCGGCGAAGGCATACGGGTGCACCACCCAGGCCAGTGCCAGACCCAGAGAGATAAGACTGAGAGACCAGGCCAGCACCTTCCACGGGGGCTGGATGCGCTTCGTTGGCAGCACGCGCCCGCAGGTGCGCCGCATGCGGGCGTCCACATCGCGGTCGAGGTAGTTGGTCAGGCCATTGGCTCCGGCGGAGGCAATGAGGATGGTTAAAGTCGCCAGAAAGAGAGTGCCGATTGGCGGATGTCCCTGCGCTCCGATGATGACGGAACACAGGCCGATGAAACCCAGCAGGAGCGTCTCGCGGGGTTTTAAGACTTCAATGTAGTTTTTAACAGTAGAGGTAAAAGGCATGGCAGCGTATTTTATACCAAACTCAGTTCTACCTCAAAAGGAGAGTTAGGACATCTTAGCCTGTCGCGACGAAGCCTCATCGAGGTAGGACTGTAAAATGACGGCGGCGGCGATGGCGTCGTCCTTCTTGAAGCGGTCCTTCTTCCTCCCGGTCTCACTCATATACTCGCGCGCCGTGACGGTGCTGAAGCGCTCGTCAACCATTTCTAGCGGTATGGAAAGGGCAGCCTGGAGACGAGAGGCAAACGCCTTTACTTTTTCCGCCTGCATGCCGGTCTCACCGGACAGCGATAGGGGCAACCCGACCAGAAGTTTCCCGGCCTTGTGCTCGTTAACCAGGTTGGCGACACTCTGTAGGTCCGAAGCCTCGTTCAAGCGTTTTATGATGGTTAGCGGGCTGGCCAGCATCTCAAGTGGATCGGATAAGGCCACCCCGATGCGGCTGTCGCCTACGTCCAGAGCCATAATGCGCAAATCAGACCTCGCAAGGACTATCTAACTATCTTCTCTCCCTTGAGGGGAGAGACAAGAGTGAGGGTGAGAGTCAGGGAGTCTGCCCCCTCACCTTATTCCTCTCCCCCAAGGGGAGAGGAAATCTCATTCGCTCCGGGCACGGCGCGCCGTGCCCCTACAGAACTCCTTGAATGTCAATGCGATTGCTTCGTCGTCCGCCTCGGACGGACTCCTCGCAACGACGGCTAGGGCTTACTTCTTTTTCAACAACCCCGGCACCGCCGAGATTGCCTCGTCCAGTTTAGAGACGTCCTTGCCGCCGCCCTGAGCCAGTCCCGGTTTGCCGCCACCACCGCCCCCCGTGATGGCCGCCACCTGGCGTATGAGGTTGCCGGCGTGATAACCCTTGGCCGTCAAGTCGGGTGTTACCGAAACCACAAAGTACGGCTTTTCGTCGCTCACCGTGCCGAGCACCACCACCGCGCTGCCCAGCTTGTTCGTCAGAGCGTCGGCTACCTCGCGCACGGTCTCCGGGCGGGCGGGCTTGACGCGCACAGCCAGCAGCTTCACTCCATCGACATCTACGGCGTGAGTAAGCAGAGCGGACACGTCCTTGAGCGCCGCCTCGCGCTCCATGATTTCGGCGCGCTTGATCTCGGCATCGCGGCTGGCCAGCAGGGCCTGCACCTTCTGCATGACGCCTTCGGGCGCGCTGTCCAGCAGCTTGCCGAGCGACTGGAGCGTGTTGATGCTCGCAACGGCTATCCTCATCGCCTCACGCCCCGTAACTGCCTCGATGCGGCGCAGGCCGGAACCCACGCTGGCCTCGCTGACAATCTGGAATATCCCTATCTCGCCCGTGGCCGCAACGTGCGTGCCGCCGCACAACTCGGTGCTGATGGCTGGACGTCCGATTGATAAGACCCGCACCACGTCGCCGTATTTTTCATCAAAAAGGGCGATAGCCCCGGAGACAACAGCCTCTTTATACGACATCTGTTTGTCATACACCGGGTGGTTATGGCGCACCTCGGCATTGACGATATCCTGAATTTTATCTATCTCCTCAGCAGCCAGAGGAGCGAGGTGCGAGAAATCGAAGCGTAACCTAAGCGGCTCCACCAGCGAGCCCCTCTGCTGCACGTGCTCGCCCAGCACCTGCCTCAAGGCGTAGTGCAAGAGGTGTGTGGCGGTATGGTTGCGCGCGATGTCAGCGCGCCGCGCGGGGTCAACCTCGGCAATCACAGCGTCGCCGACCGCAAAGCTTCCCTCGGCCACATAGCCCTGATGCAGAGTGGTGTGTGCGCCCAGTTTAATCGTATTGGTGACCGTAAACAGCCCACCTTCAGCCTTTATCTGCCCTGTGTCTCCGACCTGACCGCCCATCTCGGCGTAGAAGGGGGTGTCCTCAAGGACAATGCCCGCCTTCTGGTCCGTGGCAATTTCGTTGACGCCTTCGTTGGCCACGATTATACCTGCGACGCGCGTGCTTTCCTTGAGCCCGGCATAGCCCGTGAAGCGCGTGGGCTCAAACTCGCCGGTAAATTTGGCGCCGCCCTTTTCGCCCCCGCCGAACTTGTGGGCGGAGCGTGCCTTTTCGCGCTGCTTGTCCATCTCGCGCTCGAAGCCCTCGATATCCACCTCGAAACCGCGTGACGAAGCAATTTCCCGAGTGATTTCCACCGGGAATCCATAGGTATCATAGAGTTTGAAAGCGGCCTCGCCGGTGATGCGCATGCGGACCTTGGTTTCCTCGCGCGCCATTATCTCGTCCAGCAGGTCGAGGCCAGTGCTAAGCGTCTCTTCAAAGCGCTCTTCTTCGCTCCTGACGACGTCCAGGATGAAGGCCCTGCGCTTGACCAATTCGAGATAGACCTTGCCCATCTGCTCAATGGTGGCTGCCGCCATATCTACCAAGAAGGGTTTGTCCAGACCCAGCCTCCGTCCGAACAGCACGCCGCGCCGGAGTAAACGTCTGAGCACATATCCGCGCCCCTCGTTGGAGGGCAGCACGCCGTCGGCGATGAGGAAGGCAACAGCCCGCCCGTGCTCGGCCACCACGCGCATGGAGCGGTCGTCCTCCGCATTCGCACCGTACTTCTTGCCCGTGATTTCCGACGCGCGCTTGAGCAGAGGCTGGAATATATCGGTTAGATAGACGGTATTCTTGCCCTGCATGACAGCGGTGACGCGCTCCAGCCCCATGCCGGTATCTATATTGGGTTTGGGGAGCGGCGTCCTGTTTCCCTGCTTGTCCTGGTTGTACTGCATGAAAACCAGGTTCCATATCTCGCAGAAGCGCCCGCACTTGCAGGAGGGGTTGCAATCGGGCTTGCCGCATCCGGCAGCCTCGCCGAAGTCGTAATGTATTTCGCTGCACGGGCCGCAGGGGCCGGAATCCCCGGCGGGGCCCCAGAAATTGTCCTCCTCGCCTAAACGCACGATGCGCTCGGCTGGCACGCCCATCTTGCGCCAGAGTTGCATGGCCTCATCGTCATCCAGATAGACGGTTGTCCATAGCCGCTCTTTAGGGATTCCCAGGCGCACGGTAATGAACTCCCAAGCAAAGGCGACGGCCTCGGCCTTGAAGTAGTCGCCGACCGAGAAGTTGCCCAGCATCTCGAAAAAGGTCAGGTGGCTGGCGTCTCCCACGGACTCTATATCGGTGGTGCGGAAGCACTTCTGGCAGGAGGCGAGGCGCGTGTGGGGCGGCTTGGCCTGCCCCATGAAATAGGGCTTGAGCTGCACCATGCCCGCCGTGGTGAGGAGGAGGGTGGGGTCGCCGTGCGGGATGAGAGAGGAAGAAGGGATGACCTTGTGCCCCCTTTCCTCGAAATAGGCCAGAAACTTGGCGCGGATTTCGTCACCAGTCAAAGCAGTCACCTGTTCCCATATAAATTATAGAAGATTGTAAATTAAGGGGGCGGGACTGTCAAAGCACCAATTCATGGATTTTTTAGAACTCGGTCGTGTTCCCCAACGTTACGCAAGAGGATGACATTACCCTTCATTTCAAAGGTCATGCGGACCCTTTTAGAAGAGCGAGCTTCCCATATGTTTCGACAACCTTCCATTTTCTTCACGTAGAGGCTCGAATACTTTGGGTTATCGCCCAGTAGATTTAGGGCTTTAAGAACTCCGCGCTTTTCATCAGCAGTTAATTTGTCGTATGCTGCTTCAAATTGCTCGGTAAAGTAAAGCTCCACAGCTATTTTTTGTCCTCAAGATACTTAACAGCAGCAGCTGCTGACTTGAAGGACTTTACACGCCCGGCTTTGATATCCTCATCCGCTTTGCGCTCGCCTTTCTGCCATTCTTCGGCCCAGAAGTAAGCCTGATCGGCATCCACTAATTTTTTAGGGGTCAGAACTATATGCCCTTCATCGTTTAACTCAATTTCTACAAAGTCACCGGGTTGCATATTGGTTTTATTACGAATCTCTTTGGGTAGAGTAACCTGTCCCCCGCTTGTGAGTTTAGTTAGTATAGCCACGAATGCCTCCTTGTATTATTGGCGTAATATGCCATTGTGCCAATATTATATCATATTGGTAGTTACGGGGCAACCTAAATCATCCTTCGCAGCTTCTCCCGCAGCGCATCCCCGAACTCCGGGTTCTTCAGCCCGAAAGCCATCTGCGCCTCCACCCACCCCACCGGATTGCCCGCATCGAAGCGCCGGCCCTCGAACTCCAGCGCGTATATAGATTGCGTTTTCAGCAGCAGGGACGCCGCGTCGGTGAGTTGTATCTCGCCCTGGCTGCCCGGCCTGGTTGTTTCGATGGCATCGAAAATCTCCGGCGTGAGGATATAGCGCCCCACGATGCCGAGTGAAGAGGGGGCCGTCTCGGGGGTTGGTTTTTCCACCAGCGCCAGCACCTTGTGCACGCGCGGGCTCACCGTTTCGGGGCGGATAACCCCGTAGCGCTGTATCTCCGGCGTATCGATAGACTCCACCGCCACTACGCTTGACTCATATTTTTTAGAAACCTTGAGCATTTGCGCCAGCACCGGCTCACGGGCATCCACCACGTCGTCGGGCAGTATCACGGCGAAGGGCTCATTGCCTACCACCTTTTTGGCCATCAGCACGGCATGCCCCAGCCCCCGCCGCTCGGATTGCATCACGTAAGTTATGTCAGCCAGGTTATCCAGCCGCGCCATCTCGTCGGCCAGTTTGGTTCCGCCTCTTTCTTGGAGGAACGCACGCAACTCTGGTGCGGCTTTGAAATAATCGGGGATGGCGTGCCTGCCTTCTGCTATCACGATAACGATTTCCTCTATGCCGGAGTTGACCGCTTCCTCCACGGCGTACTGGATGAGGGGCTTGTTGATGAGGGGCAGCAGCTCCTTGGGATAGGCGCGGGTCACGGGCAGAAAACGCGTGCCCCATCCCGCCGCCGGTATTACCGCTTTGCGTACTTCCATGAGGGCCTCCTGGATGCAAAATCCTAAATTCTAATATCTAAATCCTAAACAAAATCAAACCACAAATTTCAAAATCCATTTTATAATTTTGAGTTTTGTGCTTGGTGCTTATTTAGTATTTGGAATTTAGTGCTTGGTATTTCGAGCATCTTCAAGGGAGAATAGCTGGCTGATAAATTTAACATTTCATTTATTCTGCGAACAGAGTTCAGACACCAGGATAGTCAGCGCCAGCTCATCGTCATATTTGCCGGTCTTGATGGCCAGGTCTGTATCGAGCAGCCGGTGATAGAAATCCTTCAAGCGCGACATGGTATAGCGCGATGCCTGCTCCAGCGTCTTGCGGAAGGGAAATTCGCCCAACCCCAGCGCCCCCTGTATGGCACTCTCGGACTGCCCCGAGTTTTTGAGTTCCTTGGCGCGGACGAGGAGCCGTAGCTGTCTTGCCAGCATCACTAGCACGTAGCTGGGCGCGGCCCCGCTTTCCAGCATCTCGTTCATGGTCTGGTTGGCCAGGCCGAGCCTGCCGTCAACGATGGCATCCACCAGCGTGAATATGCTGGCCTCGCGTGAAAGGCCCACCAGCTTTTTAACGTCTTCGGCCTCGATGGAGCGCTCCCCGGCGTAGAGCACCAGCTTTTCTATTTCGCCCTTCATCACCCACAGGTCGCTGCCCACCAGCCGAACGAGATTTTTGAGCGCATCCTCAGAGATTGTTCCCCCCGCCTGAGAGACGCGTTTTTTAGCCCAGCTCTCGAGCTGCATGCCCTTGAGGGGGGCAAACAGGCGAATATCGGCTTTGGGGGAGATTTCCTTGAGCAGTACGTTCGACTTGCCGATTTCGCCGTTCAGCAGGACGAGTATGCTGCTTTCGGGCGTGGCGTTGATGAGGGATGCAAAAGTCTTGTGCAGCTCGGCTTCACTCTCTTTAGGAGGTCTGGCCGCTTTTTTGGCCGCGCCGCGCTTTTCTTTTGGTTCAAAACGCCCCAGCAGGCCGTCGATTATCACCAGCCGCTTTTCGCCGAAGAAAGGCACGGACTGCACGGCGCACTCGAGCTCCTCGGTGCGTAACTTGGCCCCTTCCAGACGCGTGGTGTTGGCCGAAAGCATGGAGGCATCGCCCAGCCCCTTTTTTATCTCGTCGAGGGCTTCGTGGATGGAAAAATCGTCGGCGCCGTAAAAGACGTGTATCAAGTAAAACTCCCGAGCCATTGTAACATAGTCGCTAGAGGCTGGACTATATGGACATCCTTCCGAAAAGCCTGCCCTTTACACAATCTTTAGCGCATGGCATTATAATAGTCGGTAATTGATTAAAATTAGAAATCGGAAGGTATCTATTATGAGACGTTCCCTTGCCATCATCGGTCTCTTTATCACTGCGGCCTTGCTGGCCCTGGCGGTTCCGGCGCTGGCCGCCGACACGGCCAATATCTGGAGCGCCGCGCCTATCAGCCCGGCCAACAACCTCATCAACGTATGGGGGAGTTCACAGAACGACGTTTTCGCCGTGGGGGCTAAAGGCACCATTTGGCATTACGACGGCGCCGCCTGGAAACCCATGTACAGCGGCATAAACAAAACACTTTTCAGTGTTTGGGGCAGCTCGCCGGGCGATGTCTACGCCGCCGGGGAAGCGGGCATTCTCTTGCATTACGACGGCAGCTCGTGGAACGCTCTCACCTCCAACACGACCAACGACCTTTACGGCATATGGGGCAGCTCGGCCTCGAACATCCTGGCCGTGGGGGCTAAAGGCACCGTGCTGAATTATTCCGGCGGCAGCTGGGCCGCCCAGACCAGCGGCAGCACCAGCTACCTGCTGGCCATCTGGGGCAGTTCGCCGAGCGACGTCTTCGCCGCGGGCGTCGACGGGACTATCCTGCACTATAACGGGACGGCGTGGTCCGCCCAGGCCAGCGGCACGACAAACGACCTTACCGCCCTCTGGGGCTCTTCCGCAGGAGACGTCTTCGCTCTGGGCATCTCGGGGACAATACTGCATTATAACGGGACGGCTTGGGCCCCCCAGACCAGCGGCACCACTAAAGACCTGCACCGTCTGTGGGGTTCGCCGGGTTCGAGCGTATTCGCCGCCGGCAACAGCGGCACTATATTGCGTTACGACGGCACGGGCTGGAATACATCGTCCAGCGGCGTCAGCAAAAACCTTACGGGTGTCTGGGGCAGCTCGGCCTCCAGCGTGCTGGCTGTAGGCAGCGCAGGCACCATCCTGAAATACGACGGCAGCGCCTGGAGCGCGGTGACGAACAATGCCCCGGACGATATCACGGCCGTATGGGGAATATCAACCTCCAGCGTTTTTGCCTTAAGCTCCTCCGGGAACGTTTACAGTTACGACGGCACCATCTGGACCGTGGAGTCGCTTAGCGCCAGGAATGCCCTGCGCGGCATCTGGGGAAGTGCGGCCAGCGACGTCTTTATCGTGGGTACAGGCGGCCTCGTCATGCACTACGACGGCAAAGCCTGGACAGTTATGAACAGCGGCGTATCGAGCGACTTTTACTCCGTCTGGGGGAATTCCGCCACTGACGTGTACGCGGTGGGCGCGGGCGGGGCAATGCAACACTATGACGGCACCTCCTGGACGGCGGCCACCAGCGGCACCACCAAAGACCTGTATGCCATTTGGAGCAGTTCGACCTCCGGCCTGTTCGCCGTGGGAGACAGCGGCGTCATTTTGCAACTCACCAATGGTGTCTGGTCGGCCATGACCGGCGGCAGCACTAACAGGCTAGCCGCCATCTGGGCCAGCGCCGCGAGCGATGTCTTCGCCGCTGGAGTAAGCGGCACCATTCTACACTATGACGGCACAGCCTGGACGGCCATGACCAGCGGCAGCACATCGGATTTGAATGTGGTTTGGGGCCTGTCAGCTACCAACGTTTATGCCGCGGGCAGTGGCGGCGCTATCCTGCACTACGACGGTGCAAAATGGACGTCTTTAGCCAGCGGTACTACCGATACGCTCATGTCAGTCTGGGGCGATTCCGCCAGCAGCATATACGCGGCGGGAGCGGGGGGTACCGTATTGAAGTTCGGCCCGCCGCCTACTACCACACCTCCGACGACTACACCCGCGACAACAGTACCTGCAACAACCACTCCGGCGGCGACAGATACCACGATTATCCCGCCCCCTCTGACTACCACGCCCCCCCCGACAAGCGGACTAGATGCGGGCGAGATCGCCTTAATTGTGGTGGGAGCCATCATTTTGATCTTCATCATCGCCTCGATGTTGCGCGGACGCTCGACGGGTTCAAAACGTTAGCACCCTATAAAACTCGACAACACTATGAAGAGGGAGGGGTAAAATCTTCCCTCTTTTATTTCCTTTCGCAGAGGGGAGAATCAAGCCTCTCCCGCATCACCGCCGTCGTTGCGAGCCCCGATGTAATCGTGGCGAAGCAATCTTTCTCGAATAGTCCGCCGGTCATCGCCAGAGGATTGCTGCCTTCGCCACTGATAGCTGACCGCTGATTGCACCTCCTTTCTTGCAGTCCCGCGCGTCTGATAGTAAAATGGGGCAAACGTTAAGGAGAAAATAATATGCCCGAACCTATCCTCACCGAAATCAAAAAGCTTACGGCCATCGCCACCGATATGGACCTCTCCGGCGGCCTGCGCTCAAACGCCATCAAGAACATGGGCAACATCGGCACGCGCGACGCGCTTTTAGCCCTGCTGGAGCTGGCCGCCAACGAGAAACTCAACGCCGGCGAAAGAAAACTGGCCCTCAAGCAGGCCGAGAAAATTATCAAATAGCATGAGTCTGGGAATCGGCATCATCGGGCTTTCCGGCAGCGGCCGCACCACCGTCTTCAACGCCCTCACCGGCAACAAGGCGGAGACGGGCGGATACGGAGCGGCTTCGGCGGCGCACGTTGGCATGGCCAGGGTGCCGGACGCGCGCCTGGACGTCCTCACAGGAATGTTCCAGCCTAAGAAAACCGTACATGCCGAGATCCAGTACCTCGACATCGGCGCCTCCGTCAAGGCCCTAGCCAAGGGCGGCGGCACGGCGGGGCAGCTTTTGACTCAGCTTGCCGGTGTGGACGCGCTGCTCAACGTGGTGCGCGCCTTCGAAGACCCGGCCATCCCCCACCCCTCGGGCAGCATCGACGTGGCGCGCGACATCTCGGACATGAACCTCGAAGTCACCTTTTCCGACCTGGCCATCATCGAAAAACGCTTCAACCGCATCGCCTCGTCCATACGCGGGGCCAAGCCGGAGGAGAAGCCCCGCTTGCTGGCGGAGCAGGAGCTGATGCACCGCCTGCGCGACGAGCTTGAAAAGGACATCCCCATCCGCGAGCAGAAGCTGACCGAGGAGGAAGAGCGCCTGCTGGTGGGCTATCAGTTCCTCTCGGCCAAACCGCTCATCACGCTGGTCAACATCGGCGAGGCTGACCTGCCGAAGTCGAAGCAGATGGAGACGGAGCTCAACCAGAAGTTCGCCCAGCCGCGCCACCGCGTCATCGTGCTGTGCGGCAAGCTGGAAATGGACCTGTCGGGGCTGGACGAAGCCTCGACAAAGGAATTCCTCAAGGAGTACGGGCTGGAGCAGACCGGGCTCGAGCGCGTCATACACACATCGTACGACCTGCTCGGACTCATATCGTTCCTCACCGTCGGGCCGGACGAGGTGCGCGCCTGGCCCATAACCAAGGGCTCGAACGCGCAGAAGGCCGCCGGCAAGATACACTCCGACATCGAGCGCGGCTTCATCCGCGCCGAGGTCATCGGATATAAAGAGCTGCTGGAGTGCCAGACGCTGACCGAGGCCAAGAAGCGCGGGCAGCTGAGGCTGGAAGGCAAGACGTACACCGTGCAGGACGGAGACGTGATCAACTTCCTGTTTAACGTGTAAACGAATATCTTCTATCGAAAAGTCCTCTCCGAATCATGGAGAGGCTTTTTATTTCGTCTCAACCCCCGTCAGCAGGTTAGTGCTGATGAACAGATACCCGTCTTAAAACAAAAAGGCGGCAGGTTCTTCGCCTGCCGCCTCGGTCTTAATTACCTGATCTGGTTACTGTGCCCCATCTTCCTCATCGGATGAGCCGGACTGTTTTATTCGCTTGATGACGTAGTCTATGGTGGCTTTCTTGCGGTTCACGTACATCTTAACCAGAATGTTGATAAACCTGGCGAACGCCAACACGAAGAAAATGAAATATACCGCCTGCCAGGTGCTGGAAGACAGAGGGCCGATGTCTTTGAATTGTGTCAATAGCAGCGTGGACAGGAACGAGAGCGTCAGCGTGCCGGCTCCGAGCCATTCCGCGCGTGAGTTGAGCGTTTCGCGGTGCTGGATGAGCGCCAGCCTCAGCTTGTCCTCGGTGGTAAGCACGACATCCTGCGTCAGGTTTTTATGGATGACGACCTCTCCCTGGAAGTCCTCCTGGTCCAGCTCGATGACGGCGCGTTTCTGGGGAGCGGGTCTAGGCGTGGTCACTGTCGCTCACCTCCTCCCCCTTGTAAACGGTGTACTGCAGGGTCTTGTCGGGGCTGCCCTGCAGCGTGTAGACGCGCAACTGCACGTAAAGGCGTCGCCCTTCGTACTTGCCGATGCGCATGGGCTTGATAGTGCCCGCGCCGAAACGGTCGTCGAAATTGTAGAGCGTCAACTGGAGAGTCCCCGGTTCGGGAACGCTGCTTTCCACGGAGGTGTCGCGGCCTTCTTCGCCGGCCTTGAACTCGAAAACAATCCTGATTCCCAGGTCCGGGTAGTGCAGAGAGATGGGACTGCCGGAGAAGGATATGACGGTGCCGGAGTCGATGACTTCCGCCGGGCCCGACATTACTGTTTTAGCAAAATATACATGTTCTTCGCTCATCCCCGCCTCCTTTTCATTTGTTGGACTAGTATATATTTTTCGGCTGGCGTGGGCAATAGACAGGCATCATACTTGTCGTTGCAAGGAGTCCGCCTGAGGCGGATAGAGCCTGTCCTGAGCAGAGCGAGGGAAAGCAATCATAATGGACAGTAATCCTTGAATCAGTCTTTTTCCCAGGGGAAGACCCTGCAAAAGGGGGCGGACCAGATCTGTCCCGAGCACAGCCGAGGGGACTATCCCGAGCCCTCTTAACAATTTTTCCTTCGAATTGTAAAACCGGGGCGCCAAGAGGGGTGCAGACCCCTCTTGAAAAATCTTTTTAATTTAATTTCCCCTTCCCGGTCGGGAAGGGGATAAAGGGGATAGGCCTTACGGATTACCCCCAACAGAGTGATATTGGATTCTAGTCCTGAGGTGAATATCAGGCCGGAGTCTGTTCCACTCCGCGCAGGTAGCGGTCCATGTCGGCGGCGGCGCGTTTGGCGGCGCCCATAGCCGAAATGACGGTGGCCGAGCCGGTAACCACGTCTCCGCCGGCCCACACGCCGGCTTTATTGGTCCTGCCGGTAGCTTCGCTGGCGACCACAGTGCCGTGGTGGCTGACATGGAGCCCTGAAGTGGTCTGGGCTATGAGCGGGTTGGGCGTGGTCCCCAGCGCTACCACCGCCACGTCGCAATCCATCGTAAAAGCACTGTCGGGCTTGGGAATGGGGCGGTGCCTGCCGCTGGCGTCGGGTTCGCCCAGCTCCATCTCGATGCACTCCATGCCTAGGAGTTGATGCTTGGCATCTCCCAGGAATTTCGTCGGGTTGGTCAGGAAGCGGAATTTGATGCCCTCTTCTTTGGCATTCTCGACTTCCTCGCGGCGGGCCGGTAACTCGACCTCGGAGCGGCGATAGACGATGGAGACTTCGTCGGCGCCCAGCCTGAGGGCGCAGCGGGCGGCGTCCATGGCCACGTTGCCGCCGCCGATGACGGCCACCTTTTTGCCTATCTTCACCGGCGTATCGAACTCCGGGAAACGGTAGGCCTTCATCAGATTGACGCGCGTCAGGAACTCGTTGGCCGAGTAAACCCCGCTGAGGTTCTCGCCGGGAACCCTCAAAAAGAGCGGCAACCCCGCCCCGGTGCCCAGGAAGACGGCATCATAACCTTGAGAGAGGAGTTCATCCACATTATCAATCTTGCCGACGACGGCATTCAGTTCGAGCTCCACACCCAGGGAGCGGACGTATTCCACTTCGCCCTGCACTATGTCCTTGGGCAGCCTGAACTCGGGGATGCCGTACATCAGCACGCCGCCGGCCACGTGCAGGGCCTCGAACATGGTGACCTTGTGCCCCAGCCTGGCCATCTCGGCGGCGCAGGTAAGACCGGCCGGCCCTGAGCCGACCACCGCCACCTTCTTGCCGCTCGGAGGAGCTATCACAGTTTTTTCAGATGAAGGATGGTCTCTTTCCCAGTCGGCCACGTAGCGCTCCAGCCGGCCGATGGCGATGGGAGCTTTCTGTTTCGCCAGCAGGCAGACGGCCTCGCACTGGGTCTCCTGCGGGCAGACTCGCCCGCAAACGCCGGGCAGAGCGTTTTTCTCTTTGAGCACCCTGGCAGCGCGCGGCAGGTCGTTTTCACGCAGGGCCATGATGAAAGCCGGGATGTCGATGCCCACGGGGCAGCCGCCGATGCAATACTTTTTCGGGCAGTTCAGGCAGCGGCTGGCTTCAAAGGCAGTCAAATCGGGCGTATAGCCCAGAGCCACTTCTTCAAAATTTTTGGCCCGCGCCTCGGGACTCTGGCGGGGCATGTCCTTGCGGTCCAGGTTAGCTTTAGCCATCAGCGAGCCTCCTGAGCGCAAGCGCCCCGCTGGCACTGCCACTGCGCCAGCGAACTGGCCTCTTGTTCCAGATAGGTGCGCTGGCGCGCCATCAGCTCGTCCCAGTCTACTTCGTGACCGTCGAAGTCCGGTCCGTCCACGCAGGCAAAACGGGTGACGCCGCCTACGCTCACGCGGCAGCAGCCGCACATACCCGTGCCGTCAACCATAATGGGGTTGAGACTGACGATGGTCTTAACTTTAAAGGGTTCCGACGTCTTGGAGCTGAATTTCATCATGACGGTCGGGCCGATGGCGATGACGCGGGTAACGCCGTTTCCTTCTTTAGCCAGTATGTCGCGCAGGGGTTCGGTCACCAGCCCCTTGCGGCCATTGGAGCCGTCGTCGGTGATGACGATAAGTTCGTCGCTGTAGCGCCCCACCTCTTTTTCCCAGAAAAGCAGGCTCTGGGAGCGCGCGCCCATGATGGTGATGACGCGGTTGCCGGCTTCTTTGAGGGCGCGGGCGATGGGCATGATGGTGGCGACGGCGAAGCCGCCCGCCACGCAGACGACGGTGCCGTAGTTCTCGATATGCGTGGGCAGTCCCAGCGGCCCGGCGAAGTCAGTCAGCGCATCTCCAGCCTGGAGCAGAGCCAGCTTTTTTGTAGTGAGGCCGACTTCCATGAAGACGACCGTCACGCTGCCTTCGTCCTTGTTCCAGTCGGCCAGCGTCAGCGGGATGCGCTCGCCGTTTTCACCCTGGCGCAGTATGACGAACTGCCCGGCGCGGGCTTTGGCCGCCACGCGGGGCGCATCTATTTTGAACAGGTGAATATTGGGGGTGAGGTCCTGTCTTTCCAAAATCCGATACAAAAAATACTACCCCCTTATACTGATTTATCATGGAAAAAGAGGGTTGGGCTCACCAAGGCGCCCAACGATTATATACTTTAACATTTTTGACCGGAGGATTTCAAATCATCGATTGCGACCATGCCGGAGGCTAGGTATTCGCACGAGCCAACGAAACGCCGGTGCTGGATTTTTGGCGCATCCGGGGTTGAGTGGGTTCTCCTCGCCTGAAATGAGAATGTGGGATATTCCCACTTGACATTTATTCCCACATACATTACAATACACATGTCATGAATCCGATAATTAAGAACTCTGATTTTCAAAAGGTGGCTTCAAGCGTCAAGCCGGATGCCAAAAACCGCGTGCTGTTGAAAAAGAATTTGCTCAAGGAAGACACTAGCTATCACATCTATGTCAACCGCCTCGGGCAAATTGTGCTGGATCCACAGGCTTCCATTCCGGCCTACGAAGCCTGGCTTTTCAACAATCCCGAAGCTATCGCCTCGGTGCGCCGTGGTCTTAACCAGGCGGCACAGGGCAAAATTGCCAGAGTGGATATTAAAAACCTTTAGGTTACAGCATCTTGTTCGAAATTTACTGGACGGCCGAAGCCAGGGCGAATTACGACTCGCTGAAAGGCAACGCCGCTCATCTTAAACAGTATAAAGCCGTCAGGAAAAGCATCAATCTCCTAGCGCAAGACCCGCGCCATCCAGGACTTCAGACTCATGAATACGACACTTTAAAGGGGCCTGCTGGCGAGAAGGTGTTCGAGGCGTACGCCGAGCAGAATACGCCGGCAGCCTACCGTGTTTTCTGGTATTACGGCACGTCCAGAGGAATTCTCACCATCATCGCTATCACTCCCCATCCGTAATATCCCTTCCCTTGTATATCATGCTGGAAAGTCAATACTCTCCCACCACGACAATCCCCCTCCCCCCTGCAAAAGTTCAGAAACATATTGGACTCTCTGGGGGGTGAAGATGGGGAGTCCGGATGAAGCAAATCTATGTAGAAAGTTATTACCGGAGCGGCTATA